>JAWKKE010000006.1 GCA_041393415.1 Thermoleophilia bacterium
TGTCCGAGCGCAACCTCCGGGTGCACATCGCCAGTCGCATCGGGATTCACTCCGTCCACCACCGCGGCGCCCGCGGCCCGCCATGGCAGCAGCACGATGGGATGCTCGGGAGACTCCAAGAGCGCTGCTTCTGCCACGCCGACCACGCAGCAGCGGCGCACCGCGGCCACGTCGGCAAACATCACCGCCAGCGGCTTGTGCGGCCGACCCTTGCGCTTCTTGAGCCTGCGCACTGCGGCACCGTCGCCGGCTAGGCAGGCGAGATGAAACCCACCGAGCCCTTTGACGGCCAAGATGTCGCCCGCGCACAGAAGCTCGGCGGCCGTTTGCAGCGGACCGGCGGGGTCTTCCGTTGTGCCGACTCGCAGTTCCTGCGTCGCCTCACCATCGCCGAGACGGCGCACGAGTCGCAGTCGCGGACCACAGACCGGGCACGCGTTGGGCTCCGCGTGAAAGCGGCGATTGGCCGGATCCTCGTACTCGCGGCGACATGCCGGGCAGAGCGGAAAGACGCGCATCGTCGTGCGTTCGCGATCGTACGGCAGGCTCTCGATGATGGAGAATCGAGGGCCGCAATCGGTGCAGTTCGTGAACGGATACTGATAGCGACGATCGCACGGATCGAACAGTTCTCGCCGGCAGGCGGCGCAGGTCGCGAGATCTGGTGAGACGAGCTGGTAGGCATCTGGGTCGGCGGCACTCTCAAGGATGACGAAGGAGGCGGCGGCGCTCACATCGGCCGCCTCACGCACGCACTCCGTGACGATCGCGCGTGGCGGCGCCTGCCGCGGGAGCGCCGCCGCGAAGTCGTTCAGCGCCGCCGGCGTTCCTTCGACGTGAATCTCGACGCCGGCAGACGTGTTTCTCACCCACCCGGCGAGATGGTGTTCCTGCGCCAGCGCATACACAAACGGTCGAAAGCCGACGCCCTGCACAACGCCGCGCACACGCAGGCGCGCGGCCTCCACCCCGCCGTCGCCGCATTGCACGACGCCCTCAGTCAATGCTGATGAGTCCGGTGCGCAGAGCGTACTTCACGAGTTCCGTGACGTCGTGCGCGTCGAGCTTGCGCATGATGCTCGTGCGATGATTCTCGACCGTCTTGCGGCTCAGCAGAAGCTGATCGGCGACTTCCTGGTTCGTGTTGCCCTCGGCGATGAGCTTGAGCACCTGACGCTCACGCGGCGTAAGGTGCTCATGATCCCCCGATTCGTGCTCGCTCGCCTGTTCGTGCGCCGGCACTTGGCGCACGAACGCATCGATGAGCTTGGCCGCCACGGACGGATGCAGAAACGACGAACCGTGATGCACCTCGTCGATGGCCCGCAGGAGATCATCGGCGGCGAAGCCCTTGAGGACGTACCCGGAGGCGCCGGCACGGATGACCTGCTGCACGTACTCCTCATCGTCGTACATGCTCAGGATGAGCACCTTGGAGTCTGGGCAGTCATGGTGAATGTGCGTGGTCGCCTCGATGCCGTTCATGCGCGGCATCATGATGTCCATAATGACGACGTCCGGACGCAACTCCGCAACTTTCGCTACCGCCTCGGCCCCGTCGCCGGCCTCGCCGACAACGTCGACGCCGGGCTGCCCGCTGAGCAGTGCCCGTAGTCCCTTGCGGAGGATCTCGTGATCGTCGACGAGAAGCACCCGGATGGGCGCCGGCTGCGCTTCCTGCCGCCCGTTGTTCACACGCCCGCCTCCGTCTCGTCGCTCAAGGGGATCACGGCGTGCACACGCGTGCCGCGCCCCGGATCCGCGTCGATGTCTAGCGTACCGTGCAGAGCCACTGCCCGCTCACGCATAGACATCAGCCCAACCCCGTACCGACCGCTGGCGTTGGCGACAACGCTCGCGGTTGCAAAGCCGACGCCGTTGTCGATGACGGCCAGCGTCGCATAGGCCGTCTTGATCTCAAGGCGAATGAGCACCCGCGACGCCTGTGCGTGACGCATAACGTTCGCGAGCGACTCCTGCGCGATGCGGAAGAGCGCCGTCTCGACTGCGGGCGGGAGACGCCGACCCGCGTCCTCCAGATCGGCGACAACTTCAAGTCCCTCGATGCGCAGGTGCGACTGCACGTACCAACGCAGCGCCGGCACGAGGCCGAAGTCGTCGAGCACCGACGGTCGCAGGTCATACAGCAGGAGCTTCACCTGGCCGAGGCAGTGCCCGAGCAAGGCGCGCGCGTTCGCCACTTGGGCGCGCGCCTCCGTGCCCTCTTCCATAGCCTTGAGCGCCGTGTCGATGTTCAGCAGTGCTGCCGCGAGCGACTGACTGGTCTCGTCGTGCAACTCCCTGCCGATGCGCCGGCGCTCATCCTCGATCGATTCGAAGATGTGCAACGAATACGCGCGCGATTCGCCTTCGAGGCGGTCGAGCATCGCTTCGAGCGCTTCGGTCATCGCGCGCAGATCTGGGTTGTACGTCTCCGGCCGCACCGCCTCACCGCGCATGCCGCGGTGGATGGTCGCCATAGCGCCGCTGAGATCGACCAGGGGTCGAAAGGCGGCGCGAAGCACGAGGTAGTTGGCGAGCGCAGTGACCGCCGCACCACCGAGAAAGAAGGCGGCCATGACCGCCCAGAGATGCTCGTCGCTCACCCGCCGGGCGAGCACGCTGCCAAACACGGCGCCGGCGAGAATGACGAGACTGTTGACCGCCACGACCCGATACAGGGTCGAGCGCCCCATCAGCTGCCCGGCTCCGCTCCCGAGCTTCATCCTCGCCACACTCCCCGCCGGCCTTCCCTGTTCACTGCCTGCCGTTTCGTTCGGTCTAGGGCATAAACCCTAGACCTTCTAGGGTGTTTGACCTATGCTATGCCATACTTGTACTGCGCGAGGGCGGGCCGGAGGGGCCAGTCCTCGTCGTCGCGCGCCGCACGCGTAACGTAGCACCTTGCCATGGGAGGCTCTATGAGGACCGGCGTGTTCTTCTGTGAGATGGGGGATCTCACGACATGCATCGACTTGCGCGATGTCCAGCAATACGCCGCCGATCTGCCGGACGTCGTCGCCGTACGAGACTACGGCGCCGACCCCAAACTCGACCCGGCGATCCTGGCGGCTGAGATCCGCAAGGAGAACCTCGAACGCGTCGTGGTGGCGGGCGACTCGTCGGGCTTCTTCAAGCAAGCGTTCACACACGGCATGGCGATCGCCGGCCGGGACACCGACGAAGTGCACCTGGCCTCATTCCGCGAATACTGCTCGGCCAGCGGTATGGATACCATGCGCGCCAAATCTATTGTTGCCTGCGCCGTCATGGCCGTGCCGTTCCGGCTCGCAGCGGTACCCGATACCGCCCCAGTGGACCCGCGCACGCTGGTGATCGGCGCGGGCATCGCCGGTATCCAAGCGTCACTCGAGATCGCCGATGCCGGCAAGCAGGTCTACCTCGTGGAACGCACGAGCACGGTCGGCGGCCACATGGCGATGTTCGACAAGACCTTCCCCACGCTCGACTGCGCCGCCTGCATCCTCACCCCCAAGATGGTTGCCGTCGACCAGCACGAGAACATCGAACTCATGACCAACAGCGAAGTGGTGGCCATCGGCGGGCGGCCCGGAGCCTACACAGTGACAATCCGCCAGAAGGCGCGCCGCGTTAGCGTCAAGGACTGCGTCGCCTGCGACGTCTGCTCGCAGGTCTGCCCCGTTCGCGTGGTGAGCGAGTTCGACAACGGCATCGCCGAACGCAAGGCGGCCTACATCGCCTTCCCACAGGCAGTCCCCAATGCCTACTCGATCGATGCCGAGCACTGCCAGTGGGTGCAGAGCGGGGGCACCAAGTGCGGCGTCTGCGCCAAGAAGTGCCCCAAGGAGTGCATCGATCTCAACCAGGCCGACGAGACGCGCGAGATCACCGTTGGCAACATCATCCTCGCCACGGGATACGATCTCTACGATGCCGGCAAGGTGGAGCGCTACGGATACGGCAAGCTCCCCAACGTGCTCACCTCGCTCGAGTTCGAGCGCCTCACCAACGCCTCCGGCCCAACCAGCGGCAAGATCGTTATGCGCTCCCGGCGTCAGAACAAGCGCACCAAGCAAGACGAGTGGGTGTTTGACGCAGATTCCGGATCCCCGCCGCAGAGCGTCGCCATCGTGCACTGCGTGGGCTCACGCGACGCCAACCACAACGAGTACTGTTCGCGAGTCTGCTGCATGTACTCGCTGAAGTTCGCCCATCTTGTGCGCGAGAAGCTCCCCAATGCCCACTGTTACGAGTTCTACATCGACATGCGCGCCTTCGGAAAGGGCTACGAGGAGTTTGCCGAGCGCATCAAGGCCGAAGGCACCAGCGTCATTCGCGGCCGCACTGCCATGGTCGTCGAGGAAGAAGGCCGCATGATGGTCAAGGGCGAGGACATCATCAGCGAGCGCATGATCGATATCCCCGTCGACATGGTGATCCTGGCCGTCGGCCTCGTGCCCGCCGCCGGATCGAGCCAGCTGGCCCAGCACCTGGGCATCGACACCGACCGCTACGGATGGTTCAGCGAGCTGGACTACAACTCGGACCCGACCGACACGGAGCGTGGCGGCATCTTCGTCGCCGGCGTCGGGCAGGGGCCCAAAGACATCCCCGACACGGTGGCTCAGGCTTCAGCGGTGGCCGCCGGCGTCCTCAAGAGTATCGCCGTCGGCCGCGGTGTAAGCGACGTCGCCGACTTGTCGCTGGAAGACATCGAAGCGCGGGCCGCGCAGCTGATCAGGGTCTGAGGAGGTTCCTGGATGGCCATACGAGTCAACCCGAAGCTGATTGAGGAACTGGAGGCCTACGGCGCGCAGGACGTGAGCAAGTGCTATCACTGCGGCAACTGCTCCGCCGCATGTCCCTTCTCCAAAGAGCCGTACATCATTCCGCGGCGTGCGATGCGATCGCTGCAGATGGGACTCGAGAAGAAGCTCGAGAGCGACTTGCAGCCGTGGCTCTGCTACTACTGCGGCGAATGCTCGGCTCAATGCCCGCGCGGCGCCGAGCCCGGCGAGACGATGATGAGCCTGCGCCGCTGGCTCACGGCGCGCTACGACTTCACCGGCATCTCACGCGCCTTCTACCGCAATCCGATGATAGAGCTGGCGGCAATCATCATCGTCGCCATCCTCACCGGCATCGGATTCGCCCTCTGGGGCCTCAACACCGGCGATATCAACGTCTACAGCGGCGAGAACGCCTTCCTGCCTGCGAGCCAGGTGCACATCTTCGACTGGATTCTCGCTGCCTTCCTGCTCACCATGCTCCTGATCAACTGTGCCCGCATGTGGTGGTTCACTGTTGGTCGAGATGAACAGCTTCATCTCAGCGCCGGCGACTACGTCAAGAAGTTCTGGCTTATGCCATATCACTTCATCACCCAGCGCCGCCTCAGCCAGTGCGATGAGAAGCGCCCATGGATGCTGCACATCGTGCTCATGCTGAGCTACCTCACGATGCTCATACTGATCATGTTCTTCCTCGGCGACATGGCGGCAGGACCGGAGATCAACTGGCGCGTCCACGCCTTCGGTCTGGCAGCAACCGTCGGCCTGCTGCTCACAACCTTCCTCGCTCTGCGCGGGCGCATCAAGAAGGTCGATGCCCTTCACCGCCACTCGCACGAGACCGACTGGATCTTTCTCATCCTGCTGGCCGTCGTGGCGAGCACGGGCATCCTCCAATTCACCCTGCATCGCACCGGCAACGAAGCTGCCGCCAACGTCGCCTACATCGTTCACATGATGGGGGTCGTGCCGATGCTCGGCCTCGAGGTGCCCTTCAGCAAGTGGTCGCACATGGCCTACCGTCCCCTGGCGATGTACTTCGCCGAACTGCGCGCCGAGGCCATGCCTGTGCGCGTTCCCAAGGCCGATAAGCAGGCCGAGCAGCCCCTGACCGCCCCGGCGAACTGAGGAGGGCGGTGTGAGCGAAAAGCAACGACACGAACAAGAGCAGCACCGGATCGGCGTATACGTGTGTCAGTGCGGCACCAACATCGCCAAGATGGTCGACTGCGACAGCGTGGCCGGAGAGATCGCCGACATGCCCGGCGTCACCGTCTCACGCTCCTACAAGTACATGTGCTCCAACCCCGGCCAGGAGATGATCATGGCCGACATCAAGGAGCACAACCTGGACCGTGTGGTGGTGGCCGCCTGCAGCCCGCACATGCACGAGGTCACATTCCGCAAAGCAGTCCAGGCGGCAGACCTGAACCCGTACTACCTTGAGATCGCCAACATTCGCGAGCAGTGCGCCTGGGTGCACGACGACCGCGCCAAGGCGACGAGCAAAGCCAAGGACCTCGCCACCGCTGCCGTCGAACGCGTGGTGTGGCAAGAGGCCCTCGAGAAGATGTCCGTCGACATGTGCCCGAACTGCCTCGTGATCGGCGGCGGCATCGCGGGCATGACCGCCGCGCTCGATCTTGCCGAGGCCGGCGGGCGCGTCTACCTCGTCGAACGTCAGGACCACCTCGGCGGCCAGGTTGCCCACATCGACCTCACCGCCCCTTACCTCGACTCGGCGCGCGACATCATCGACGAACGCGTCACGCGCGTGATGCAGCATCCGCAGATCGACGTGATGCTGCAGTCCGAACTGGAGGAGCTCGGCGGCTTCGTCGGCAACTTCCAGGCCGTCGTCGGTTCCGCCGACGGCACGCAGCAGACACTCGATGTCGGCAGCGTCGTCGTCGCTACCGGCTACAAGACATTCGACGCCGCCCGAATCCCCAACTACGGGTATGGACGGCTGCCCAACGTCATCACCTCTCTCGAACTCGAACGCATGCTGCGCGAGGGACGCGTGGAGACCAAGGAAGGAAGAGCACCGCAGTACGTCGCGCTCCTCCACTGCGTCGGTAGCCGCAGTCTGGAGTACAACTCCTACTGCTCGCGCGTGTGCTGCATGGCCGCCCTCAAGTACGCACACGAGGTCAAGTCGTCTGTGCCCGGCTGCTATGTGAGCGACGTGTACATCGACATGCACGCCTTCGGCAAGGGCCACGAGGATCTCTACCGGCGCACCTCAGAAGCCAACACCATGTTCCTGATGTACGACAAGGACGACTTCCCCGCCATCCGCAAGGCCAACCCCGGCGACGACTGCGACATGCTCATCGAAGTCAACGAGACGCTCTCCGGCGAGACCATCGAGATCCCTGCCGACCTCGTCGTGCTGATGGTCGGGATGGAGGCGCGCGACGATTGTCGGGAGCTTGCGCGCCTCGTGAACATCAGCGTAGACAAGCACGGCTGGTTCATCGAGAGCCACCCGAAGCTCGATCCGGTGGCAACGACGACCGACGGCATCTACATCGCCGGCGCCTGTCAGGCACCCAAGGACATTCCGGACTCCGTCGCTCAGGCCCGAGCGGCGGCGGCACGCATCATGGCCCGCATCGCCCACGGCGAAATCGAGATCGACGCCGTTTACTCGGAGATCGACGCCGACAAGTGCTCAGGATGCCGTGTCTGCAACGCGCTCTGCCCGTACGTAGCCATCGAGTACGACCCGGCGACGCACAAGAGCCACGTCATCAGCGCCCTCTGCAAAGCATGCGGCGCTTGCGTGGCTGCCTGCCCCTCAAGCGCCATCACAGCAAGGGGCTTCACCGACGAACAGATCTTCGCACAGATCGAGGGGGTACTCGGATGACGACCTTCGAGCCAAAGATCGTCGGCTTCCTGTGCAATTGGTGCTCCTACACAGGGGCCGACCTTGCCGGGACGAGCCGCGTCCACTACGCCCCCAACCTGCGCATCATCCGCGTAATGTGTTCGGCGCGCGTCGATCCAACATTCGTGCTCAAAGCACTCTCTGAGGGAGCCGACGGCGTGCTCATCGCTGGCTGCCACCCCGGCGACTGCCACTACTCGGAGGGCAACTTCAAGACGATGCGCCGCTATCCGCTCCTCAAGAAGCTCCTGCGCGACTATGGGATCGAGGAGGAGCGCGTGCGTCTCGAGTGGGTGAGCGCGTCCGAAGGTCACCTCTTCGCCGACATCGTCAACGAGATGACCGAGCAATTGCGAGCCCTCGGGCCGAGCCCCGTCAAGTCCGGGCTCGCCCTCGACATGGCGGAGAGGTGAGACGTGACTGAGAAGAAGCTGCAGATCGCGATCTACTGGGGCGCCGCCTGCGGCGGTTGCGACGTCTCCGTTCTCGACACCGACGAGTTCATTCTCGACGTCGACGCCCTCTGCGATGTGCGCCTCTGGCCCATCGCCGTGGACGGCAAGTACAAGGACGTCGAGGCGATGGCGGACGGCGAGCTCGACGTCGCCATCATGAACGGCGCCGTCCGCAACTCCGAGAACGAACACATCGCCAAGCTCCTCCGTCAGAAGAGCAAGATCTTCGTCGCTTACGGATCCTGCGCCTACATGGGCGGCATCCCAAGCCTGGCCAATCTCTGTGACCGCGACGACATCTTCGAGACGCTCTTCATGGCCAATGCGTCGATCGAGTCGGGCAACCGCACCGTGCCGCTGCCGGAGAGCAAGGCCAACGGCTACCCGCTGGAGCTGCCACGGTTCTACGAACGCGTCTACGCCCTCAATCAGATCGTCGACGTGGACTACTACGTCCCCGGCTGTCCACCGGTCCCGAGTCAGTGCAAAGCAGCGATTCTAGCCCTCGTCCAGGCCCTGACCGGTCAGGCGCCGGCGCCGCCGAAGGGGGCCGTCGTCGGCGCCTTCGAACGTACGCTCTGCGACGACTGCCCACGCACGCGCACGGAGGAGAAGAAGATCAAGCGCTTCTACCGGCCGTGGGAGATCATGCAAGACCCAGACGTCTGCCTCATGGAGCAGGGCATCTTCTGCGCCGGCATCGCCACTCGCTCCGGCTGTGGCGTCCGCTGCCCCAAGAGCGGCATCCCCTGCCGGGGATGCTACGGCCCGGCGCCCGGAGTCGTCGATCAGGGCGCCAAGCTCATCAGTGCCGTATCCTCGATCATCGACAGCAAGGACCCCGACGAGATCGACCGGATCCTCGAGACGTTGCCCGACTTCACGAGTTTCGCCAACCGCTACAGCGTGGCGACCTCGCTGCTGCAAAGGAGCCACGGCCAATGAGCAAGAAGATCACCATCGATCCAATCACCAGGCTCGAAGGTCACGGCAAGATCGAGATCTTCCTCGACGACGACGGCGCCGTCACCGACACGTTCTTCCAGATCCCCGAGTTGCGCGGCTTCGAGCGCTTCGTCGTCGGCCGCCCGATCGAGGAGTTGCCGCGCATCGTCACGCGCATCTGCGGCGTCTGCCCGGCAAGCCACCACATGGCCAGTGCCAAAGCCGTCGACGGCTGCTTCGGCAACGAAGTCGCGCCCCTCGCGCACAAGCTGCGCGACATGTACTACCACGCGCACTTCATGCACAGCCACATTGCGCACTTCTACGCACTGGCGGCGCCGGACTTCGTGATGGGCCCCGACGCTGACCCCGCCGCACGCAACATCCTCGGTGTCGTGCACAAGGTGGGCCTTGAGATTGGTGGCGCCGTGATCGGCGCCCGCGGCAAGGCGCAGGAGATCCAGCGCATCATCGGCGGGCGCAACAACCAGGACATCTGGTGTCTGCCCGGCGGCGTGGCCAAGGGCCTCAAGCCGGAGGAACTCGAGCAGATCAAGCCCTGGGTGGACGAGCTCTACGACTTCACCCAGTTCTCGCTGCAACTGTTCCGCGACGTCGTGCTCGCCAATCCCGCCTACGTCGACATCATCGTCAACGGCCCGTACACGCTCGACGTGCACAACATGGGCGTCGTCGACCAAAACAACGCGCCCAACTTCTACGATGGCGAGGTACGCGTCGTCGACTACGAAGGCAACCAGATCTGCCGCTACCAGGCGCACGAGTACGCCGACCACGTCGCCGAGCATGTTGAGCCGTGGAGCTACCTCAAGTTCCCCTACCTCAAGCAGCGCGGCTGGAAGGGCTACGTCGAAGGCATAGACACCAGCCTGTACTGTGCCACACCACTGGCGCGTCTCAACGTCGCCGACCGCATGGCGACTCCGAAGGCGCAGGAAGCCTTCGAGGAGATGGGTTCGGTGATTGGTCACCCGTCCAAGCTCCTCCTCGGCAACCACTGGGCGCGGCTCGTTGAGATGGTACAGAACGCCGAGATGCTCAAGCAGTACTGCGCCGACCCCGAGATCACCGGCGACAACTTCCGCGTGATACCGCAACAGGTCACCGGCGAGGGCTTCGGCATCGTCGAAGCCATGCGCGGCACGCTCACGCACCACTACACCTGCGACGAGAACGCCATCTGCACGAGCGCCAATCTCATTGTCGGCACCACCAACAACAACGCTCCCATTCAGATGGTCACCAAGAAGGCGGCTCAAGCGCTCATCCAACCGGGCAAGGAACCCGACCAGGGCATCCTCAACATGGTCGAGATGGCCTTCCGGGCCTTCGACCCCTGCTACTCCTGCGCCACCCACAGCTTGCCGGGACAGATGCCGCTGCAGGTAACGATCCACAAAGGCGGCGAAGTCTATAGGGAGTTCCGGCGTTGTTGCTGAGCGCCGACGAATCCGACCGCGCGACGGATGCGATGAGCGAGCCGCCAGATCAGGGGCCGGGCCCCTCGCCGGACGTCGCACGTGAGGGTTCAAACCGACACCCGCTGCGGACGCTGATCATCGGCATGGGCAATCCCATCCTCTCCGACGACGCGATCGGCATCATGCTGGCGACGGCGCTCAAGGAGCACCTGGGCGAACTGCCGGATGTCGAGTTCATCGAAGAGTGTGGCGTCGGCGGCCTCAATCTCATGGATCTGATGACCGGCTACGACCGACTCATCGCCATCGACTCCATCAAGACGATCGACGGAGTTCCCGGCACGTGGTACGCCTTCGACGCGACTGCCCTACGTGAGACGATGAACCTGCGCAACGTACACGATGCCAACTTCGCAACCTCGCTCGAGTTGGGCCGCCAGATGGGCACGCATCTTCCCTGCAACGAGGAGTGCCACATTGTCGCGGTCGAGATCGCCGAGAACATGACGTTCTCCGAGGATCTCTCACCGAGCCTGCAGGCCGCGCTGCCCTCCCTGGAGACAGAGATTCAAGCACACGTCCTGGCGATTCTCGCGCAGGACACATAGCACAGAATCATCGGGAGACGCAGGGAACTGGGACCTTTCGGTCCCACCCCTTCCCTGCGTCTCCCTAGCTTCCCGGCCGGCGACGCCGATACTCAAACGTCGCGCGTCGCCCGGCTGATCACCTCACCTGTCGTCTGACTGCGCACGGTCACCTCAAGCGGCATGTGCCCGGGCAGCGTGTGAGTGGCGCAGCCGAAACACGGATCGTAGGCCCGGAACGCCATCTCGATCATGTTCAGCGTCCCCTCCTCCACCTTGGCGCCACCGGTGATGAGACCCATCGCCGCCTTCTTGAGCGACATCGATATTGCGGCGTTGTTGTTGGTGGTGCCGACGATGAGGTTGACGGCCGTCGTCATCCCTTCGTCGTCGCACTTGTAGTGGTGGTAGAGGGTGCCCCGCGGCGCCTCAACGACTCCCACCCCATCGCCGACGATGCCTGTGGGAAGTGCGCGCACGTCGGGACTGATGATCTCGGGATCGGTGGCAAGCTCATGAGCGCGTTCGGCCGCGTAGAGCAGCTCGACCAAACGCGCCCAATGCGTCGCCAGCGTCTGGTGTACCGGCTTGCCGCCGAGCGTCGCGAAGTAGCGCTCGTACTCGGCCTGCGCGAGCGGCGTGGCCATGCCGTCGGCGGCATTGAGACGGCTGAGCGGCGAGGCGCGATAGACGCCAGATTCCGCACCATCCACGAAGCCCTTCCAGCCGACGTTCTTCAGGTACGGATATGTGAGGTAGCTATACGGCTCGACTCGCTCGGCGATGTGGTCCAGGTAGTCGGCGCCGTTGAACTTGGCGAACTCACCGCCGTCCGGCCCAACCACACGCACCTGACCTTCGTAGAAGTTGACGAAGTTCTGTTCGTCGACCAGACCCATGGAGTAGGTCCTGTGCGTGAACACATCACTCATGATGAGGTCGACGTAGTCGCTGTTGCCCAGCACGATGTCGTCGAAGAGCTTCAGCGTGAACTGCGCAAAGTCGACCATGCCGACGGTGATCTGCAGCATCCGGTCCCGTTGCTCGGCCGTGATCGCCGTACTCACACCGCCCGGCAGAGCGCACACGGGGTGGATCTGCTTGCCGCCGATCATCGAGATGAGCTCGGCGGCCTCCGCCCGCAGCTTGATCACTGCTCCCGCCGTCTCCAGCCCCACCTTGTTGATGACGCCGAGGATGTTGCGCAGCGCCGGCTCGGACTGCGGTCCCATAATGAAGTCCGGCCCGGCGAGCACGTAGAAGTGCGTCGCATGATCGGTAACGAAGAAGGTGTTGTACAGCAACTCGCGTAGTTTGCGTCCGGCCGGAGCCGGCTCGACGCCGAACACGGCGTCGAGCGCCTTCGCGGAGGCGATGTGGTGCGCCTCGGGGCAGACACCGCAGATGCGTGGAGTGATGCGCGCCAACTCCTCGACCGGGCGCCCCACGCAGAAGCGCTCGAAGCCCCGCAGTTCGGGGATCTGAAAGTACACGTTGGCGACCTCACCGGCGTCGTCAAGGAAGATCTCGATCTTGCCATGACCCTCGAGACGGGTGATCGGATCAATAGAGATGCGTTTCATCGAACTTGAGCCCTCCTGAGGAGCGAGTTGGCGAGCCCAAAACGGTAGAAGGTGCCGACCGGATCGGGCACAGATCCAGCCACTTCGGCGATCTCCTCGGGCGTTGGCGCGTCGATGATCGAGGCGAGAGTCGTGAGCATCTTGGCCCCCTGGTCGACGACGCCCGCCGGTGCACCGTAGCAGCCGCGGCACGGCATGCCGACGGAGGTGCAGCGGCCTCCGCAACCCGCCCTCGTCGCAGGACCCATACAGATAACACCTTGCTCGAGAAGGCACTTCTCGGGATCGGGGGTGAACTCCCACATGCGACGGAAGCTCGTGACCTTCTTCTCTTCCTTGACGCGGACGCACTCGTCACAGCACGTCCGCGGCGCGACACCGATCGTCGCCCCCTTTGGCGGCAGTTCCCCCTCCCCTCTGAGCGCCGCGACGACGACATCGAGTACGGCCGCGATTTGATGCCCCTCGGGCGCACAGCCCGGCATGAAGTAGTCGACGTCTACGGTCTGTGCGAGTGTCCGGACTGTGTCGTACAGATGCGGCAGCTCAAGGGTGCCTTCGGGCGCCTCAAAGGTCTCCTGCGGATATACGCCGTCCGGATTGGCAACCGACGGCTGCCCCGTGTAGACGAGATCCTTGATCTCCTGGGCCGTGGCGACGTTGGCGAGGCCGGGAATGCCGCCGTTGACGGCGCAGGCGCCAAAAGCGACGAGCACCTTGCTCTTGGCTCGCAGCAACTTCGCCAGGTACTCGTTCTCGGCGGTGCGAATGCAGCCGTTGAACAGGCAGACGTCGATGTAGCCGTCCTCGTAGGCCTCCACGTCCTTGTACTTGAAGTCTGCCGCGACCGGCCAGAACACGACCTCGAAAGCCTGGTCGACTTCGATGATCTTCTCCTGAATCTCAAGGAAGGCGATCTCGCAACCGCCGCAGCTTCCGGCCCAGTACATCGCGAACTTGAACTTGGGCGGCGGCGTGCTTGCCACACCGCGCTCGTCGACTTGCCCGGTCATGCCCGCATCACCTCTTTCTCCCGCTCGGCCTCGGCGAGTTCGGCGGCCAAGTCGGCGCGCGTCTCCTTCTCCCAGCCAAGCGGACCGAGCGCGCGCACCTCCTCGGTGAACTCGCTGACGACGTGGGCAAACTTGTCGCCCTCCGCAGCGGATATCCACTCGAGACGTACCCGGCCAGGCTCCAGCCCCAGTTGCTCAAGGAGTCTCTTGACGAGCGGGAAACGCCCGCTCGTGCGGTAGTTCCCGTTGATGTAGTGACAGTCACCGGGGTGGCACCCGGCGATCAGAACGCCGTCCGCACCCTCCGCGAAGGCTTTCATGACGTGGGTCGCATCGACGCGGCCGGAGCAGTTCGTACGGATCGGCACCAGATTCGGCGCGTACTTCATGCGCGACGTGCCGGCCAGATCAGCGCCGTTGTAGCTGCACCAGCGGCAAAGGAAGCCGATTAGCCGTGGTTCGAACTGTTCGCTCACGCGAGCCTCTCCTCCATTCCCATTCATCTGACCGACAGAGCTCCCTCGATCTCGGCGAAGATCTGCTCGTCGAGATAGCCGCGCTGCTGCGGCACGCCGGATGCACATGCGGAGACACACACGCCGCAGCCCTTGCAGCCAGCCTCCACAACCTGGGCAACGCCGAGCTCCTCGTTGTACTCGATGGCACTGTGAGGGCAGAGGCCTACACAGATGTGGCAGCCCGAGCACTTGGCCGGGTCGATGTACGAGATCGTCGGTGCGATGTGCACCGAGTCGTGATTGACAAGCCTGAGAGCACCAACAGCTGCCGCGCCGGCCTGAGCCACCGTGTCCGGGATGTCCTTGGGCGCCTGGCAGCAGCCGGCGATGAAGATGCCGTCGGTGGCCGTCGCGACAGGCTCGAGCTTGGGATGACACTCGAGGTAGAAACCCGACGCGCTGCAGCCGATACCGAACATCTGCGCGAGATCTCGGGCGTCTTCATTCGGGGAGAGGCCGACAGTGAGAACGGCCATGTCGACAGGGATGCGACGGACAATGCCGAGCAGCGTGTCCTCCGCTTTGACGATCAAACGGCCTTCCTCTTCGGATGCGATAGCGCCCCTCGTGATCTCGGCGGCACGTCCGCGCACCATGTGGACACCCTCATTCATGAGGCGCTTGTAGAACTCCTCGTAACCCTTACCGAAACAGCGCATGTCGATATAGAGCTCGTAGATCTCGGTCTCGGGCAACTGCTCCTTCACCAGATGCGCGAACTTGAGCGCCGACATGCAGCACACCCGCGAGCACCACTCTTGGCGCTTCACATCGCGACTGCCGACACAGTGCAGAATCGCGATGGACTTGGGCGGTTCGCCGTTCTTTCGCAGGATGCGACCGGCAGTCGGCCCCGACGCGTTGGAGAGACGCTCGAACTCGAGGCTGGTGATGACGTCGTCGAGGCGCCCGTAGCCATACCGCTCCTCGAGACTCGCGTCCCACAACTGGTAACCGGTCGCCAGGACAACGGCCCCCACCCCCACCTCAATCGTCTCGTCCTTCTGCTCGAAGTCGATCGCCTCCGGGCCGCAGGCCGCGACGCACGGCTGCTTGCACTTCTTCCCCTTGAGAGTGAGGCAGTGCTGCGGATCAAGCGTGGCGCGCAGCGGAACCGCCTGGGCGAAGGGGATGTAGGCGGCGCTGCGCTTGCTCAGACCACAGTCATACTCGTTCGGCACCTTGCGGACGACGCAGGCTTCGGTGCAGAGTCCACAACCGGTGCACTTGTCCACGTCTACGTAGCGAGCCTTCTTCTTGATCGTCACTCTGTAGTTGCCGACGTGGCCATCGACGTTGACGACCTCACTGTAGGCAAGGAGCGTGATATTGGGATCCTTGCCGGCGGCCGACATTCTCGGCGTGAGGATACACGCGGCGCAGTCGAGCGTCGGGAAGGTCTTGTCGAACTGCGCCATGTGGCCGCCCAGCGAGGGCTTGCGCTCGACGAGGTAGACATGCTTGCCGGTCGCGGCGAGCTTGAGGGCGGCGTCGATGCCGGCAATGCCGCCGCCGACCACAAGCACGTCCTGATTGACCGGCACCTCGATCGGTTCGAGCGGCTCGTTCAGCGGCAGCCGATGGATCTGCGCGCCCAGGATCCGCTTCGCCTTCTCCGTCGCCGCGATCGGGTCCTCTGTCACCCACGAGCAGTGCTCGCGAATATTGGCCATCTGCAGGAGAAAAGGATTCAGGCCCCCATCGCTCGCAGCCTTGCGGAAGGTCGGCTCGTGCATCGTCGGGGAGCACGCAGCCACGACCGCGCGCGTCACGCCCAACTCCTCGATGTCTTTCTTGATGAGATCTTGGCCAGGATCGGAGCACATGTACCGGTACTCGCGCGCAACGACGACGTTCGGCTGCTCGGCCGCCCACGAGACCACGTCTTCAACGTCGACCTTGCCGGCGATGTTGGTGCCGCAGTCGCACACGTAGACGGCGATCTTCTCATCGCTCATCGTGCACCTCCCGAGGCCACCGGCGTCCGGCCCATGAGCACGTCGGCAACGCGGGCCGTCGACACGAGCTGCATGCTCAGACCGAGCTCGTCGGGGTGGGCGCCGAGCGCCAGACCCGCAAGTTGCGTGAAGTACATGACGGGGATCTCGTAGTTGGTACCGAGCGCCCTATTGAGGACCGGTTGGTAGCTCTCAAGGTTCATCTCGCAGAGAGGGCATGCGCAGACGATGACGTCGGCGTCGCGGTCCTTGGCCGACTTGAGGATATCGTTGCAGAGCTGCTGACCGATGTCCGGCATCGTCATCATCATCGTACCGCCGCAGCAGCGCAGCTTCGCAGGGTAGTCGCGGATGGGCTCGGCGCCGAGCGCCGCGAAGAGATCGTCCATGGTGTGGGGATTCTCGGCGCTGTCGAACGCGCCCATCGGCCGCGAGAACTGACAGCCATAGTAGCAGGCTACCTTGAGCCCGTTGAGAGGCTGCACACGCCGCGCGACCATCTCCTCGAGGCCGATGTCGTTCATGAGGATGTCCATGAGGTGCCTGACGCGCTTGCGGCCGTCGTAGCTTCGCCCGACGGCCCCGAGCGCGCCCCCGACCTGCTCACGAACCTCGCTGCTCTCCGCCAGGTAGCGGTTGGTCTTGGCGAGAACCGTGTAGCAGGCGTTGCAGATAACGGCGAGGTCCTCGCTCCCCTGCTCCTCGGCCAGCGACAGGTTGCGGGCAGCGATGGCGAACGATTCCATCTCGCGTACCGAGAAGTACGCCGTGGCGCCGCAGCAGTTCCAGTCGTCCAACTCTGCGAGCTCGACGCCGAGGCGGCGCATGAGAGCACGGGCTGAGACGTCGTACGCCCTGCCCGTGCCTTCAACAGAACACCCGGGGTAGTACAGATACCGCGAAGGATAGCTCATGCCCGCTCCTCCTCCTTCGCATCCAGGTACTCGCCGATCGCCCTGATCTCGTCCTTGCCGGCGATCGTCTTGGGCAGCAAGGGCATGCGGCCGGCCTGAAGGAGCTTCATGCCGAGGCCGGCGAACCTGAAGGTCGCAAGCTGGTCGCGGGTCAGCATGTAGCGCGTCATCAACTCGGCCTCAGCGCTGCGGCCGTGGCGGTGCACGCCCTCGATGAAGTACTTCGTGAGCGCGGGGTTCTTCTGTTCCTTGGGCACGAGGTCGTACTTGATCGCCAACCGCTTCAGCTCGTACATCAAGTCCGTGATCTTGATCTGAGCGGGGCAACGCACGGTGCAGGCGTAGCACGAGGTGCAGAGCCACAGAGTGTTGCTCTTCACGACCTCGTCGATCTGTCCCGCCCGAAACGCGGCGATCACTTCTCGCGGACCGTAGTCCATGAGATGGCTTGTGGGACACGACCCAGTGCATGTACCGCACTGCTGGCAGATCTTGATGTGGTCGCCGTCCGGCATGCTCAGCACGTCACGTATGAAGGTGTCGTTGAGCTCCTTGGCCAGCGTCGACGGCGTCAGTTCAGTCATGCAGCCTCCCCCCAGAGGACAACAGAAGTGTGAAGCACAAGCGGGCACGCGGTCCCGGAAGAGACGGCGCCGCGCTACTGGAAGTTGGTCCGTAAGGACTCTCCAGAAGACATTACAGTACATCTCGGGACGGTATGTCTAGAGGCGCGCGCATGTGCACAAATGCGCAAGGTGCAGGTACTTTCTTGTGCCGCGCCGCACAAGTGGAGCGCGCTTCTTTGCCCCGGTCGCCGCGATCCTTTACAATGCCAAGGCTGTTCGAGGGCCGACGTAGCTCAGCTGGCAGAGCACATCACTCGTAATGATGGGGTCCGGGGTTCGATTCCCCGCGTCGGCTCCAGCACCTCCGCTGCAAACCGCGGGTTTCCTCCCCACACTCCACCCCTACCAGGGATGCTCCCATTCCAACACGTTCCGGCGTCACCAAGGCGACTCAAGGACATCAGAGTCCCTATGGCCCGCCGGCGGGCCCGCTCCCGTAGCCGAACGGATCAGGAGCGGCGAGAACACCGCCCGTGCGACTACCGTCGGGCGCAGCGGGTAGGACGACTCTGTGAGCACTCCGCCTCAACTAAGGGAGGCAGACGGTTGGACCGTGGCGAGCGCATCACGTGGGGATTGATGGGACTGGGCCTCATCGCCGGCGGAGCGGCGATCTGGCTATTCACGGTCGTTCCTGCCTGGAGATGGCTGGGGCCGAAGGGGGACTGGGTGGGAGGCAATTTGGTGCCGATACCCATTCCTCTGCCGAAGGCCGACGCAGCTCTATCCTACCTTCTCGGCGGTGGACTGGCCTTGGCGCTGACTTTGATCGGGTTTGCGTTCATCCTCAAGGGCTTCCACATGCTGATCGAAGCAGTGCTCAATGCGTGAGACCGTCGAACCGTGCCCTGCCGGCGAGGCCGGCCAACCGCCGACTACTCGCTGCCGTACACCGAGGCGGATGCTCGCCATCCCCACACAAGGATTGCGCGCTCGACCGCGATACCAGAGAGCGAACGCCGTTCGTTTGTCCCGTCGCGGACACAGAACAAATGCGCCCGCTCACAGCAACTAGCTCAGATCAGCCGCCGCATCCTCCGTCGTGACGATCGTCGCGAACCCCGCCGCCAGTATCGTGCTCACCACGCCGCGGATGTCGTCTTGAGGCATGTCGTCGAGATCGGGGCAACCGGTGGCGTCGGTGACGAAGGACACATAGTAGTCGCGGTCGTGCGCCTCTCGCGCCGTGCTTTCGCAGCAGAAGTTGGTCATGAAGCCGCAGATCGCGACCCGCGAGACTCCGGCCTGGCGAAGCACGTCGTCGAGGTCGGTACCACGGAAGGCGGAGTAGCGCGTCTTCGTCATCTCATGCGCCGACGACGGCACATGCAGACCCTCGGCGTACTCGACCTCGTCGCTGCCCTCCACGAAGTTGAAACCGTCGACCTCGCCGGAGAAGTCGAACATACGCCCGACGTCCGAGCCGTCGGCAGCGTGCACGTGGCGCACGAACACGATCGGTCGACGATGGGCGCAGAAGACATCCACAAGGCGGTTGATGTTGGCGAGCGTCTTCGCGGCGTCGGTGCAGAAGAGCTCAGCGCCGGGATCCGTGTAGATGCGCTGCGCGTCGATGACCAGCAGTGCCGTGTTCGTCATATCTCGCTCCGACGCGACGATGAACGACGTGAGCTTCGTCAGCGCGATTCGCGCGACTCACCGTTGAGCGCCTCATCCAGAAGCGCCGTAGCTCCCGCCTCGTCGAGGTCGCAAGCACACATGAGTTCTCCGATGAGGATCTTGCTGGCCTTCTCCAGAAGCCGCTTGTCGCCCAGAGGCAGAGCGCCGAGATCGCCGCGGCGGTGAATATCGCGGACCACTTCCGCAACGGCGCAGACCTCGCCCGTGCCGAGCTTCTCTTGCATGCGCTTGGTGCGCTCGTGCCACTTCGTCGACAGACCCTCGCTCGGGCCGGCGCGCAGGATGCAGAGTACCTCGTCCACGGCGTCGGCAGCGATCACCTTGCGCATGCCGGAGCGCTCGGCGTTCTCGACGGGGATCATCATCGTCATTCGATCGTGGAACATGCAGATCGAGAAGTACTCGCAAGGTCGCCCGAGCACCTCTTTGTGCTCGATGGCAACGATTGTGCCGGCACCGTGGTGAGCGCATACGACTTTGTCGCCGACTGAGAACATGGATTGGCCCTCCCTGTGTTCGTGCATGGCGCCCTTGCGGCCTGGACCATGGCGCGCCCTCAACGAGGAGGGAGGCGACGACCTTCTGTTTGTTAGTCTACCGGAAAAGACGGGCCGGCGTCGGCCGCACCCGCCGCCGTCTAGGCGCTCTAGGCAGTCGCCTTGTCCGCGGAGGCAACAAGCGCCGCCAGTAGCCCTTCGGGCGTTGGCGCGTCGTCGTCGTACCCGTGCCTGGACATGATGCGATTCTGCGCCTCGAGAAAGCTCAGAACAGCACCATCGCTCGCGCCGGCGTAGAACGACGCCAATCGCATCAGGCGCGGATCGTCGGCGGCGAGTTCGGCGACGGCGCGCGCGGCGTCAACCAGCGCAGCAGCCGAACGCGTCTCGCGTTCATCGTTCGGATACTTGTCCGCCCGCTGTCTGCGCCACCGCGCTCGCGCCTCGAGGTCGCTCACGAGATCCGCTCGTGTCCCATCGGTCTCACCCACACTCGCCCCCTCTTGTCTCCCGGTCGTACACTCACGATGGTACAGGGCTCCGGCTCACAGATCACGCGTCAGGCGCGTCTTGATACAGTTGAAGGCGGCGGCACCACTCGATGAACCAGGAGCGCAAGGTCGTGGACACAGCGATTCCCAATCCCTTCCGCACGGCCGACTGCTTCTGCTGCGGCCCCGACAACCCCGACAGCCTCAACCTGGTGTTCCACTGGAACGAGGAGCGCAGGGAGGTCTCCACCCGCTACGTGCCGACGCGGCGCTTCGCCGGTCAGGGCGACATCCTTCACGGCGCCCTCCAGATGGGGCTACTCGACGAGACGATGGGCTGGACGGCCGTCCACGTCAGCGGCAGCATGGCGGTAACGGTGCAACTCACGACGACGTTTCACAGCCCGGCCTATATTCGCGGCACTCCCTTGATGGTCACGAGTCGAGTACGCGATGTCGACGGTCGTTCCATATGTCTCGAGGCCGAGATCACCGACAGCGACGGCGTCCTCTGCACGACCGGCGAG
Organism: Thermoleophilia bacterium; assembly: GCA_041393415.1. Taxonomy (GTDB): domain Bacteria; phylum Actinomycetota; class Thermoleophilia; order UBA2241; family UBA2241; genus CAIXSE01. The sequence continues at coordinate 20,866 of JAWKKE010000006.1, forward strand.
GCGACCTTCCGACTGCTCTCAGATGAGCGCTTCGACAAGATCGTGCACTGGCGACCCGACGCAGCGCCCACTGATCAGGTCTGAGCGCCTGTAGGTGCGCCTCTGGTCTCTCCACCCGCAGTATCTTGACGCCAGCGGACTGGTGGCTCTGTGGCGTGAAGGTCTATTGGCGCGCGCCGTCCTCAACGAGCGCACGCGTGGCTACCGCCACCACCCCCAACTGGAGCGCTTCCGCCATCACGACCACCCACTGGCGGCACTAGATGCCTACCTCCACATCGTCTGCGACGAGGCTGATCGGCGCGGCTACATCTTCACGAGGGCGAAGCTCGGGCCGCGCCTTGGCGTAACGCCTATCCCGATCGCCGACGGCCAACTGGCCTACGAGTGGCAGCATCTTCTCGCCAAGCTCGCCGCGCGCGCGCCACAAGACCATCAGCGTCTCATCTCGACACCAGAAGGCAGAGCCGGAATGCCCGCGTGTCACCCGATCTTTGTTGTCCACGCGGGTCCAATCGCGACTTGGGAGCGCCCGTCTGCGCGGCGGCCATCCCCCAAGACGTCGCCCTCAACGGTTTGCGCCGACACCTTGCCGGTTCACAAGCAGGCAAGAAGTGGATGGGCGCGCCATGAAGCGCGTCACGGCGCACGAGGAGGAAGGACCATGTCGGTCGCCAAGATAATCGAGCTGTCGTCCAGTTCGGCAATCAGCTTCGAAGACGCGGTTCAGCGTGGTATCGACAAGGCGGAGGAGACCATCCGCCGCGTCAAGGGCGCATGGATCTCTGAGCAGAAGGTGGACGTCGAGAACGGGCGCATCGTCGCCTATCGCGTCATCATGCGCGTCTCGTTCCTCCTCGAATAGAGCGCGCAGTTGCGGTGACCGCGCGCCGTCGTGCTCACCGCCCACCTCCCGAGACGATCCAGCTCATCGTCTGGGTCACGAGACGGTCGAAGGCGAGGACTGCCAGCTCGAGATGCTCCTCGCGGGTGTCCTCCTCACGCGCGTGAGAGAGACCGCGCAGGCTTTGCACGAACATCATCGCCGTGGGAACCCCGCGACGCGACATCTCAGCGGCATCGTGCAGAGGTCCGCTCGGAAGACGATGAGAGGTCCCCGCCACCTTCGTAATGGCTCGATCCGCAAGTTCGACCAGGTCGGGGTGGAAGCTCAGCGGCTCGATGCTCCACAAACGCGACCAATCCACCCCTACTCCCTCCTCGCGCGCCAGGTCGACGCTGGCCTTGCGCGTCTCACTCAGCATCGCCGCCAAAGCAGACCGATCCAAGTGGCGCTGATCGATGGTGATCTCACACTCGCCGGGCACGGCAGTCGGAATGCCCGGCTTCAGGAGACAGCTCCCGATCGTCGTCACGCCCTTGTGGCGCGCGGCGACAGATCGCGCTTCGAGGGCGAGGCGCGCCGCCGCTGAGAAACCGTCGCGGCGCGCGAACATCGGCGTGGAGCCCGCGTGCGCGGTCTGCCCCATGAAGCGCACGACATGACGCTCAATACCGACGGTGCCCAACACAGCCCCGAGGGGCAGTCCCATGGACTCCAGAACCGGCCCCTGCTCGATGTGAAGCTCGAGATAGGCGGCGGCGTTTGGCGGCGCCGACGCCACCGCACCCAGGTGATCCAAGTCGATTCCGTACTCGGAGGCAACGTCGCCGAAGCTGGTTCCCTGAGCGTCGCGCAGATAGCGCACGTCCTCCACATCGAGCGTACCGCAGCTCGCGCTCGAGCCGAACAGACTACGACCGAAGCGAGCGCCCTCCTCGTCCGTCCAATCCACCAGACGAACCGTCACCGGTGGCGTTCCTTGGCGCGCCAACCGGCGGAGCACCTCGAGACCGGCGAGCACGCCGAGGCACCCGTCGAGCCATCCGCCGTCGGGCACAGAGTCGAGGTGACTGCCGAGGATGAGCTCTCGCTGGGAGCGCCCGCGGAGTGTGATCCACACGTTGAGCGCTTCGTCCATCTCCCAGGTGACCGGGAGATCGTCAACCTTCGCACGCAGCCATTCGCGCGCCTCCGCCCACGGACGCGTGAACGCGACGCGCTGCGCGCCACGACTGTCCCCTGTGAGCATCTGCAGCTCGCGCAGCTCACGAACGGTGCGCCGCGGGTCGAGCAATGAGGCGGAGGGCACGCTCACGCGAGTATCCTCAAGCAGCTCAGCTCTGTTGCCTTTCGCGACCACATGCCAGCCGTACCTTTCAGCGGAGGCGAGGCGACGACATCCCTCTCGGCGCCGTCCGCCCGTAGTCGTCGACCGCCTTCACGACGCCTGCCTCAGCGTCACTGAGCTCCCAGCCGAGCATCTCGACGATGATGTGGATCATCTCGAGCTCATTTAGATAGGAGCGCCAGGTGCCCGGTCGGCCGCGCGCGCAATCGCAGGCATAGCCACCGCGATAGCCGCGATCAAAGAGTTCCTTGCGCACGGCCAGCATGTCTGCCGACGGCACCGCCATCTCGACACGAACCTGCCCCTCTTCGTTGCCGAGCAATCGCAGCCGTGGCTCATCCCTGGCATCGCGTTCGATGATGTCCACGTGGAAGCGCCGTGTCTCCACCTTCTCGATCGGCCGTTCGTTCATTTGGCCCCGTTCGTCGACAACCATGACCACTCCTCTCCGGCTCGCAACGGCCGAACTCCTGGCCAGTGAGGCCCGGACGGGCGCGCCACCGAACACCGGGCGCGCCCTTCGCTGATCTCCATAGGCTACCGTCAACCCTTCCCTCTGCCCACCAGATCAACCATCCCGGAGACCAACCCGTTCTTCCCAGGCTCGCCGGGCCGGCACATCAACACGCCGCCTTTCCGGCCATGGGATGACTGCAATCAGGCGTCTGCACAACCAAGGGCTCGGCCTCGTCGACCACCGTATCGGTCTCGCCGTGCGACGCCCGCCGCGCCCTCCAGACGAAGGGCAGCGCCGCTGCCTGTATCGCGCCGCCGACCACCCACGCCAGCGGAATCGAGAACGTCCGCGACAGCCATCCGAGGCCGACCTGGCCGCCCGCCCCGCCGGCGTCCGCAAACAGCGCGTCGAGACTGATCAGTGTGGCTCGCTGCTGCGACGGAATGCGCGCGTTTAGCCACGCCTGGCGCACCGGCTGCTGCACGCCGAAGGCCAGCGTCGACAGTAGGTACAGCGGCACGGCGATCCAGAACACCTGCAGCAGCGCCGCCAGCACAACCAGCAGCGCTTGCGCCGCCACCATCGCGATGACGACGCTGGAGCGCCGCCACGCCCGCTTCCTCAGGGGGCCAACCAGGGCCGCGCCGGCGATGCTGGACACGCCCACCAGAGCGGCGATGAGCCCGTTCACCCAAACGAGATCGCGCCCGAGGAGATCGAGAAAGTACCGCTGCCAGGAGTAGAAGCCGTACATGAAGAACATACCCTGCACGAGGCCGCCAATCATAAGAGGGCGCACCACGCTGTCGCGCAGTCCGTAGCGCACCCCCGTGCGGGCAATCGCTTGCGTCTCTTCGCCGAAGTTGGCGAGACGCAGGGGCCGCGCCGCGAAGCCGATATCGCGCATCAGGAAGAGACCCAGCAGACCGGCAGGCACCAGCATTGCGGCCCGTGCCACATAGGGAAGCGCGAGACTTATCTGGCCGAGAAAGCCGCCGAGCACAGTCCCGACGAGCATCGCCACGCCCTGAGCGATCCCGCCATGCGCGAACACCACCTCCATCTTCCCCGTGTAGCCCTCGGCGAGTAGCGCGTCCACCAGCCACGCCTCAACCGCTCCCGTGAAGAACGTGTAGCCGAGCCCGAGCAACACCGACGCGCCGATGAACGCCGCCAGACCAGCATGGATAGCGCCAAACCATACGTACAACAACGTCGAGACGAAGAGGATGGCGACGCAGAGGAGGTAACTGACTCGCCGGCCCACGGTGTCGGCGACGACGCCGGTCGGAACCTCGAAGAGCACCATGCCCGCGGCGAACGCCGCATTGGCCACCATCACGCCGAAGATGTCGAGTCCTGCATCGAGGAGAAACAGGGTATTGACACCCCATATCAGCGCCTGTGCGAGAGTCGTCAGAGCAACAATCGCGTAGTAGGTCTGCTTCGTCCTGTGTCCGCGCATGCCTCCCCCTTGCGCTATACACCAGGGGGTATTCCCCACCCGCACAAGCTCAGTCGTTGCAGGTGTGAGACGATGCCACCCGGTAACTTGCGATCCGGAGGTCACAGGATGGTCCGCAGTCTGCCACGCGCCGCTTCTGCCGGCAGCATTACGCTCGGCGACATGCGTGTGGCGCGCATCGGCTTCGGCGCCATGCGAACCACAGGGCCCGGCGTCTGGGGAGAACCCCGGGACCGGGCCGAGATCCGTCGTCTCCTGCGTCGTGTTGTTGAGCTCGGTGTTGGGCTCATCGACACAGCCGACTCCTACGGTCCAGACGTGAGCGAGGAGCTCATCGCCGAGGCGCTCTATCCGTACCCCGACAACCTCATCATCGCCACCAAGGGCGGGAGTTTGCGCCCCGGCCCCGGGCAATGGGTGCGCGACGGACGCCCGGAGCACCTCAAACGCGTCTGTCACGAGAGCCTCAGGCGTCTCAAGCTGGAGCAGATCCCCCTCTATCAACTGCATGCACCGGCACCGAACGCGAGCATCGAGGAGTCCGTCGGCGCGCTCGTCGACTTGCAGAGAGAGGGCTGCATCAAACACATCGGTGTCTCCAACGTGACCGAGGCCGAACTCGACCGCGCGCTGGCGATCGGCCCCATCGTTGCCGTGCAGAATCGTTACAGCCTCGTCGATCGGCGCTTCGACGCCCTCGTCGACCGCTGCACCCATGACGGCATCGCCTTCATGCCTTGGGCGCCGCTCGAGCGCGGCGACGTTCACGCGCCGGAGGTGCTTGCCGTCGCCGCGCGACACGACGCCAGCGTCGCTCAAGTCATGCTCGCGTGGCTGCTGCAGCACTCGCCGGCGCTGCTGCCGATTCCGGGCACGGCCGCACTCGCCCACCTCGAAGAGAACGTGGCCGCAGCAGCGCTTTGCCTCAGCGATGCCGATGTGGCGCTGCTGGACAGCGTCGCCGAGCGAACGCCCGACGCTTGACTTCGCGCCGCCCGGAGTGTGTAGTCAAGTCCGCGGCCCAGCCGCGAGTCCCTACAGCCAGTCCGGCCCCGAGTGGCCGGCAATCAACGTGTGGAGGTAGCCAGCATGACCGACAGAGTCCGCGAGATCCTCTCCTGGTACAGCTCGGAGACGCCGGGCACCCTCGCCAACCTCTACCGGTTCTTGATGGCCGGCCGTCTTGCCGGCACCGGCAAGCTCGTCATGCTCCCCGTCGATCAAGGCTTCGAGCACGGCCCGGCGCGCAGTTTCGCGCCGAACCCCGCCGGCTACGACCCCCGCTACCACTTCCAGCTCGCTCTCGACGCCGGCTGCAACGCCTATGCGGCGCCGCTCGGCTTCATCGAGGCGGGAGCAGCCGAGTTCGCCGGCCAGATCCCCCTCATCCTCAAGGCCAACAACTCAGACATCCTCTACAGCGACAGCGACCCCATCCCCGCCGTGACGGCATCGGTCGAGGATGCCCTCCGGCTCGGCTGTGGCGCCATCGGCTTCACCATCTATCCGGGCTCCGCCGATCGCAAGCAGATGTACGAGGAGTTGCGCGAGCTCACCATCGAGGCAAAGGCCGCCGGTCTTGTGGTGGTCGTCTGGAGCTACCCGCGGGGTTCCGGCCTCAGCAAGGAGGGTGAGACCGCCGTCGACGTCTGCGCCTACGCCGCACAGATCGCGGCGCAACTCGGCGCCCACATCATCAAGGTCAAGCCACCAACGGCGCACATCGAGATCGACGCCGCCCGCAAGGCGATGTCGGCCGCCGGCGTCAAGACAGACACCCTCGCCGACCGCGTTGCGCACGTGATCCAGGCTGCGTTCGGCGGGCGCCGCATCGTCATCTTCTCCGGCGGCGCCACCGCCAGCACCGAGTCCGTCCTCGAAGAGAACCGCCAGACGGCCCTCGGCGGCGGCTTCGGCACCATCATGGGACGCAACTCGTTCCAGCGGCCGCACGACGAAGCGGTAGCGTTGCTGCAACAGGTGATGGACATACACGCCACGACCCGGTCGGCGTAAGCCCTACCGAGCCCGGCAAGCACCGGACGTCAACAGGGGGCGTGTGCTCATGCACACGCCCCCTGTGTACTACTTAGTGCCGAACCGTCAACTTACCCGCGACGGCGTCGACGAGGACGCGATCACCGTCTGCCACCGCCTCGTAGAAAGCCGGGTCGACACGGTCGACCATCGGGATCTCCATGACCACCACGCCAGACACCAACACCGGGTCGGGCTGTGCCACGACGATCGCACTCGGCTGCTTGCCGTGGATCATGAGCTTGTACAACCCGTCACCCTGCACTACCGAGCTACCCTTGCCGGCCGGCATCACGAGGACCTTGCCGGCGATGTTCTTGCCGTACAGGTCGTGGTTCTCCTCGATGACCTCCCCGGTGTCGGGCTCGACGAGATAGAAGCACACCGCGTCCTGCGACACGATTACCTCACCCTCGGCGTGACCCTCAGAGATCCCGCGACAGGCGAACTCCTCCGTCGTGTTCACGCGAGCACCTCCCCGACGAGCGCCGCTTCAACCGCCTGCTTGAGGGGCCGGATGCGAAAGACGGTGCGATTGAGCTCGTGGTAGTAGGCGCACTTCGGAGAATCGGTCACGCCCGTCTTGCCGTAGATTGGGCCCCAGCACGGCGGCACGTCGATGCACGTGCCGGCGACCACATGCCCTCCGGCGCGCTGAATGATACTCAGGTACCCCATTCGCTCCGCCAACTCGCGTGTGAGCGAGCTCACAAGGATCCACGTGCCGACTGCAAAGTGCCGTCCATCGGCGACCTCGGCGATCTCCCCAACCTGGCGAATCGTGAGATGAGGGCAGCCGAACATAGCGAAGTCGATCTTGCCAGGCTGCCTGCAAACCTCGTCGCGTACGCGCTGCAGATCTGCCTCAGTGATCGTCACCTTCGCTAGCGGTTCGCGACCGCCGAACGCCGCTGCCGTCGTCGGCGCCTCCGGCGTGATGCCCGCGATGTGGTACATGGCCACGTTGCCACTCGTGTTCAACTCGGCGCCGAACCCGAGAAAGCCCTCCGGCGTGGGGCGTTCGTCGAGCCCCGTAAACACGGGGATCTCCAGGCCCTTGTACTTCATGGGGTATGCCCAGCCGAGGAGGCGCCAGTCGAAATCCGTCTCGATCGACGCCTCAACCTCAACCAGAACCTGACCCTGACGGTTCTCGTCAAGCAAGAGGCCATACTCGGGCACACGTCCGGTGACGGCAGCACAGAGCGCACTGATTGATGACTCACGGTTGCTGCGCGCCCCGAGAACGGAGTTGACGTACGGTGTAGCGCTCGACTCCGAGAAGGCCACGACTTCCCCGTACGCGGGCACGTTCTTCTCCAGCTCAGGCGTGCAGTTCAAGGTCATCGTCGCGCCGATCTTGGTGTACGCCTCATTGCAGGCCGTCACGCGCTCACGCCCCTCGGCGGGAATCTCGAACAGATGCGCATCGAGGTACGCCAAGTCGATGTGCGGATTCACCGTCGGCGACACGCGACAATGGGCTCCCGCCTGCAGCAGCTTGCTGACAAACCAGACGTCGCCCTCCTGGGCACTCAGAGCGACGTGGGCGCGCGAGATCGGAACCATGCGGCGCGCGTCGAATGCCTTGCCGACCGCCACCTGAGCCCTCATCGCGAGTGCCGTGCCGTCGCCGTGGCGACCCTCGAGCATGTCCTGCTCGAGGCATGTAAGCTCCATCTCCGTCTCCCTCCTCATGCGCTCGCGCAAACTGCCGCAGACCGTGAAGCAGCGCGGGGCCGGGCGCCGTGGCGCGCAAACGCCACCGGCCCGGCCCCGCAGTGTTCAACCGCTCAGCGGCTCATGTGTAATGCAGCAGCCAGTAGCGGAAGCCAATCGCCGTGCTCTGGAACACGTCGTTGACAAGCCCGGAGAGCTTGGTGCTGTAGCCATCACGCAGCGAGTTGAACGACCAGATGATCAAGCCACCCTTGTTGTATTCGATTTCACTCGCCTGAGCGATAAGCTCGTTGCGCTTGGTGTCGTCCACCGTCTGGAACGCCTCGTCGACTAGCGCCTTCCACTCCGGATCCTCGCCCCAGTGGGTCTCGTTCCACTGCGCACCCGTAGAGGTACCGACGCGCGTCTGAGCGAGGTAGTTGCGCGTGCCCCAGTAGTCCATGGCGAACACCCACTGCAGATACATGTCGCCGTAGAACACGTCAGAGGTGCGCTTCATGACCTTCACGTTCACGCCGGCACCCTTCGCCTGCTCGGCAAACACCTGCGCCGCCGCTACGGCGCCTGAACCGACCGCGTCAGACGTGTTCAGCTCTATGGTCATGCCCTCCTGGCCGGCGGCCTTGAGCAACGCCTTCGCCTGCTCAAAGTCCTGCGTGCGCTGCGGCAAGTCGCTGGGGTAGCCCGGGTCGAACGGCGCGTACATGTCGTTGCCGATCCAGCCGAACCCGCCGTACGCCTGCTCCAGCATCTGCTGCCTGTCGACGATCAGGCGGAAGGCCTGCCGCACGCGCTCGTCGTCGAACGGCTTGACGTCGACACGCATGGTGAAGGGGAAGTAGCCGCCCGACTTGGTCTCCCACACATCGTAGCCGCTCGCCCCCTTGACAACCTGCACCTGTGCAGCCTCCAGCTGATCACAATGATCGATGGCGCCACTGAGCAGCGCGTTCACACGCGCGGTGGGGTCGGCGTACTGAACGATGGTGAGTTCATCGACGTACGGCCCATCTCCCCAGTAGTTCTCGTTCGGGACAAGCACGGTCTGCTGACCGATTGTGTAGCTCTTGAGCTTGAACGGACCTGTCCCTATCGGCTTCTTGATGTCGAAGTCAGCGGGGACGATGTTGTTCTCGCGGTGCGCGAGGATTTCACGGAAGATGGCATTCGGTCGATCCAGCGAGAACTCCACCGTGCGATCGTCAACCTTCTTGATCCCAGAGGGCGAGAGATCCTGGAGCAGCGTGGCGCCATTCTTGGGGTCCTTGGGATTGATGATGCGATTGAAACTGAAGACGACGTCGTCGGCGGTCACCGGTTGGCCGTCGGAGAACATGATGCCGTCCTTCAGGCGGACGGTCCACACGGTCGCATCCGTGTTACCCGTGACTTCCTCGGCGAGGATGTTCTCGAGCTGGTAGTCAGGAGTGAACTCGACCAGCCGATTGTGCATGTTGAAGCCGTTGGCGATCTCGGGCTCGTAGCTCAGGACGTGAGGATCGAATCCCTCTTTGCCCGAGCCGGTCGTGATACCGACCTTGAGGGAGCCCCCTCTCTTAATTCCCGCCGCGCTCGTTGACGCGCTGCTGCTCGGTGAAGAGCTATCACCGCAGGCAGCGAGCGCCGGCGCCAGCGCGGCACCCGCGCCGAGCGCTGCAGCGCCCTTGAGGATCTGGCGGCGCGTCAGTGGCTTACTGCCCAGATTGTGCAGGAATCCCTGCCGATCACCCTCTGCCATGATGACTCCCCTCGTTCATGGTATACGCCCTGCCGATCGACGTGCGGACTGCCCTAGTGCCATCTCCTCGCCACACCGTCCTCTCCGCGCACCCTTGCGGCAACGCTGCAACCGGACAACGGAAGGCCTGAGGTCGCACTTCTCAAGCATGACGAGATACTGGGCTGAGCGCCCGAGACGTACAAGAGGCTGGTCGCCGTGTCCAGCATGTCAGAAAAAGGATTGTGCCCCGATCGGCCCATGCGCTACTCGAGCAGCATGCGATCGACGGCAAAGGCGGCCCCGGCAACGGCGTGAAACTGCTCGATGAGCTCTGCGACGGTGAGGCTCGCCTTCTGCTCCGCGGCAACGTCGAGGACGATGCGACCGGCATGCATCATGATGAGCCGGTCGCCATACATGAGCGCCAGTTCCATGTTATGCGTGACCATGAGCGTGGTGAGCCCGCGCTCAGCGACGATCGCCGCCGTGAGATCCATGATCGTCGCCGCCACCTTGGGGTCAAGAGCCGCGGTGTGTTCGTCGAGAAGCAGAAGACTGGGCTCGGCCACCGTGGCCATGAGCAACGACATCGCCTGCCGCTGACCGCCGGAGAGCTTGCTGACGTTGGCACCGAGGCGGTGCTCGAGCCCCATGCCGAGACGAGAAAGCTGCTCACGCATCACCTCGCGGCGGGCGCGCGTGACGCCGCGCCCGAGACCGCTGCGCTTCGACCGCAACAGCGACAGCGCGAGATTCTCTTCGATCGACATCGACGGCGCCGTACCCGCGCGCGGATCTTGGAACACGCGACCGATGCTCCTGCTGCGCACATAGTCCCGTTGTTTGGTGATGTCCCTGCCGCCAAGAAGGACCTTCCCCGCAGTCAGCGCAAACGTCCCCGCCACGGCATTAAGTAAGGTCGACTTGCCGGCGCCGTTGGAACCGATCATGGTCACGAACTGGCCGGCCGGAACACTGAGGTCGATGCCGTTGAGGGCCACCACCTCGTTGGGCGTGCCGGGGAAGAAGACCTTCTCGAGGCCTTCGACCTCAAGCTGTTCGGGCGCGCTCACGCGCGCACCATCTTGCCGCGAATGGTCGGTATCGACAGCGCGATAACCACAAGCACGGCTGTAAGCAGTTTGAGGTCTGTCGGCGCAATCCCGATGCGCAGCGCAACCGCGATGAGCAGCCGGTAGACGATCGAACCGCCGATGACGCTGAAGAGCACCCAGCTGATGCTGCGCATGCCGAAGATGGCCTCACCGATAATCACGCTGGCAAGGCCCGCAACGATGGTGCCGATACCCATGCCGACGTCGGCGAATCCCTGCTGCTGCGCGACCAGCGAGCCCGACAGTGCCACGAGTCCGTTGGCGAGAGCCAGTCCCATGATGCGAGTGAGATCAGTGTTGGTGCCGAGCGCACGGATCATCTGCTCGTTGTCGCCGGTGGCGCGCATACAGAGACCGACTTCCGTATGAAAGAACCAATCGAGCAGGAACTTGATCACCAGCGCAAGGGCGAGCAGGGCCAGAATGAGATTCCAACTCCTGAAGTCCATGGCCAGCCAATCGCCCAACCGATCGAAGAGCGTGTCCACCCCCAGCAGCGGTGTGTTGGCACGCCCCATGACGCGAAGATTGACGGTGTACAGCGCCGTCATCATGAGAATGCCGGCCAGGAGCTTGGGACCGTAGTTGCTGGCGTCGCCGGTCTTCAGGAGCATGTGCAGGAGGCCGACGAGAATGCCGGCGCACAGCCCGGCGGCCACACCGACACACGTTGCGAGCAGCGGCGACTGGCCGCTCGTGATCAAGGCCGCGGTGACCGCGGCGCCGAGCGGCAGGCTACCGTCGACAGTCAGGTCCGGGAAGTCGAGGACGCGGAACGTGATGAAGACGCCGAGCACCATGAAGCAGTACAGCAGCCCCTGCTCGAGTGCATTGGTGACGATCGCTTCCACGTGACTACGCTCCGGGTTGTGAGGGGCCGGGTCGCTCGCGCGCGACCCGGCCCCCGCACCTCACCCACCCTCCGCGGACAGTGAAGCAGACCGCAGAAGGATGGCAGGTCAGAAGGTCGTATCTGCCTCGCTGAGAACGTCCTCCGGGATCGTGACGCCCATGGTCTCGGCGGCGGCCGGATTCACCGACAGAGTCAAGTTCTGGGCGTACTCCACAGGGATTTCGGCGATCGGCTTGCCGGCGAGGATCTCGACGGCGATGAAGCCAGCCTGACGCCCAAGATCCTTGTAGTCGAATGCGTAGGCAGCGACGGCCCCGCGCTCGACGCTGTCGGTGTCGCCACAGATCAACGGCATCTGGCCCTCTTGGCAGACCTTGATGACGGTCTCGAGCGCCGAGACGATCGTATTGTCGGTGAGCACCGAGACCGCGTCGACACGACCCTTCAATGAGTTCGCAGCGGCCTGTACTTCGGAGGAATTGCTGGCCGTGGCCTCGATAACCTCGATACCCATGGCCGCAGCGGCCTCCTTCTCGGCCTCAACGAGAAACACGGAGTTGGTTTCACCAGCGTTGTACAGCACGCCGATCGTTTTCACGTCGGGGACGATCCGCTTAATGAGATCGAGGTGCGGCTGCACCGGAAGCATGTCGCTCACGCCCGTGACGTTGGCCTCAGGCGCGTCCGCATTCTTCACGAGGCCGGCACCCACCGGATCGGTCACCGCGGTGAAGACGATCGGCGTCTTGCTGTCGGCCTTCACCATCGCCTGTGTCGTCGGCGTGGCAATACCGAGGATGAGGTCAAGCTTGTCACCGGCGAGCTTCTGGGCGATGCTCGATGCCGTCGCCATGTCGCCTTGAGCGTTCTGCTCGTCGTAGGTGACGTTTGTACCTTCCGTGTACCCGCTCTCGGCCATCGCCTCCTTGAAGCCTTCAACACAGGCGTCGAGGGCTGGGTGCGATACGATCTGCGTGATGCCGATCTTGACCGAAGCCTTGGCGCTGGCGCTCGGACTCGCGGTGTCGGTCGAATTGGCGTCGTCGCCGCAGCCGGCGACGAGCAGAGACACGCCGAGAACGGCGATCGCCGCCAGCGAGCCCAGTCTCAAGAGCGGACGCATGGTTCTCCTTCCGTGCTAATCGACAGGTGCCGCATTCTAGTGCGCTCGTGCGCGCGAGAACAAGTAATCACTGAGATGTGGTCCCGATTCCCTCTAGTAGATTCTCGCGCGTTGCTTGAAGCTGTTGACGCAGTTGATCGGAATGTCGAGCAGCCGCGCAATGTTGAACTTGGCTTCCATCATGCCGGCTTGACCCGGCGAGGTGGTCGACGTCATAGCGATAGTGCCCAAGCCGTACTCCCGACGGAGGAGCTCCATCGCCACCGGATCACTGAGATCGCGGAGGCCGCAGCCGAGTTTGCCGGCGACGTAGCGCTTGGCTTCCTTGAGACGCATCCTCTTGGTCATCTGCACGCGAGCAACGAGATCTCCCGCCGCCCGCATTCCGCCCATGCCAGAGGCTTGCGCGTGGGCCGACTCCATTCCCATGGCGTCGCCCGTTCCCGCCTAGTAGCCGTCGATCTTGAGAATCTCGACGAAGGCCTTGGATGCCCGCGACGTCGCGTCGGCGGGCGGGTAGATGCATGTCGGCACCGCCCCAACACCCATGCCGACGTTGACATGCACTGGGATCTCGGCGATCTCCATTGCCGGCTTGATGAAAGTCATCGCCCGGGCGATATTCCAGGCCGTCGACTTGCCGGTGTTGATGTTCACGGCCGGGCCGTAGATGCTGGCGCCCGCCTGCTGCGCCATCCGGAGTTGGTCTTTGGGCCACATCCCGGCGAGGCGCTCATCGTCGAAGGTGAGCTTACCGTGCATGCCGAGCACGAACTCACTGGCCATGCCGATCTCGATACCCAGCCAGGGGTACTTCTCACGAAGCCTGCGGCAGGCGGTGAGACCGGCGAGAAAATCGGCATCCCCGGCGGCGCCTGTCGTGTCGAAGTCGATGCCGTCCGTACCAGCCTCGATCATGTGATCGGCGACGTACTCAATGTCATCGACGAGCATGGCCGCGGCTTCCTCCTGGGCTTGCCGCGCCTCGTCGATCTTGCCCAACGGCAGGAGTTCCGACCAGTTGTCGACGGGGCCGTCAGGCTTGGAGTAGCGCCCCAAGTCCGGCATCGCCCCGTACTGAACCGGGTTGGTGAGCAGCGCCTGGGCGATCTTCATCGCCTGCCCTTCGTGGGCGACGTTCACTTTGATCGCCTTGTAGGAGTAGTCGATCTGCCAGAGCTCGACCATGTCGATGCCCACCAGCGTCTCGTACGACTGCAGATCCTGCACGCGGTTCCCTATGTGCTTGGTGCCCGTGCCGTCGTTTGAGAGCACAACTTCGTCGCCGATGTCGACCGCCGTGAAGCGCGCCGCCGACGCGTAGATCTCGAGCAGATGATCGAGTTCGTCCTGGGTGAGCTCAGGCACCTTCGCTTTCTTGGCGGCGATTTGGGTCCCCGCCTCGAGATCGGCCCTGATTTCCGAGCGCGTCATCTCGACGAGGGATCCATCGCCCATGCGAGTTGGAATGCGGGGCTCCACGCGTCACCTCCTGTGCTTCATCTCGGTCGGCGCTCCAGCCCCCACACGGCCGGCGCTCACAGCAACTGTATCCGAGCAGCGCTGCACGGACCACCAATCTATACTGCGCGTATGGAGACGCTCGCGAGACTCAAGCAGCAGCGTGCCGACCAGGGCCGTTGCCGTACGCACCCAAGAACGCCGGCGGTGTTCGTGCTCCTCCTGTTCATCGCCCTCGTCGGCGGCTGCGGAAGAGGCGACGGCGCCCAGACGACGTCGGCCAGCGCTGCAACCACCGAGAAAGCGCTCTTGGTGCCGCAGGTCCAGGCGGCCGCGGGTATCGTGATCGACCGCGCCACCGGAACGGTGCTCTGGCAGAAGGACGCCCACAGCCGGCGCCCACCGGCGTCCCTCACAAAAGTCATGGCGGCGATCGTCGTTCTCGAACGCATCAAGAACCTCGACTCCTGGTGCACTGTACCGCGCGCCGTTGCCGCTCCCGAGATCAAGGTCGTCATCGGGTTGCGACCAGGTCAGCGCATCACCGTGCGCGAGGCACTGCGCGCAACGCTGATCAAGAGCGCCAACGACACCACTGTCACCCTGGCGCACAGAGTGGCCGGCAGCGAAACGGCCTTCGTGCGCCTCATGAACCGCAAGGCTCGCACCCTCGGAATGCGCGACACTCACTTTGTCAACTCACGCGGTATGCCGGCGACCGGGCAATACAGCACGGCCGCCGACCTCGCGCTCCTGGGTCAGTATGCAATGAGCAACGCCAGCTTCCGCAACTTCTGTCGACAGAAGTCGGCGACGATTCGCTGGCCCGGGCACAGCGCCCGCGTGGTCTCCAAGAACCGGCTGCTCAACTACTCCTGGGGCAACGGCATCAAGACGGGCTCCACCACCGTCTCCGGCCGGTGCCTCCTGGGATCAGGGAAGTACGAGCTTCGGCCACTCATCCTCGTCACGCTCCAGCAACCAACGCGCAACGCTGAGGAACACGATGCCGTCGCGCTCTTTCGCTGGGCCGACGCTCAGTACGAGCGCCGACACATAGTCGACGGCGGCGACCTGGTCACAATCATGTCCGTGGCGAACGGCGGCGAGCTCCGCGTCGTCGCCGCCGCCACCCTCTCACGTGTCGTGAGAAGCGCCGCGAAAGTGAGCGTCGCCCTGGAACTCCCGGCGACGCCCCTCGCTGAGACCCCCCCACTTGGCACCAAGCTTGGTCGAGTCACCTACTCGGCCGACGGCCAGAAGCTGGGGAGCGTCAACCTCTTGGCCGACGGTCTAGTCGACTCGTCGCCGAGCCCGCTGCCCAGCGAATTGGCCGTTCAGCCCCGCAGCGGCCGCGGAACGGTCGCAGCTGTGCAGTAGGAGGCCGAACTGGGGAGATAGGCACGCACTCATGGAACGAAGGTGGAGCCGGCGGGCGGGATCGAACCGCCGACCTGCCGCTTACAAGGCGGCTGCTCTGCCAGCTGAGCTACGCCGGCCCGCGCGCTGCCGTCAGTCTACCGGAGGCCGGCTTGCGACGGAACCGGACTCACTCCAGCGACAACTGCTCACCGTCATCGCCGGCGCGCCGATCTCCTGCATCACCCTCGGCCAGAAGAGCACGAAGTGCGTCCTCGTCGAGCACTGGGATGCCGAGGCGCCGGGCGGCGGCAAGCTTGGCCCCCGGCGCCTCGCCGACCACGACGTAGCTCGTCGCCTTGCTCACGGAACCACTGACACTCCCGCCGGCGTCCTCGATGAGCGCCTGCGCCTCGCCGCGCGTGAGTGCCGGCAGCTTCCCGGTGAGCACGAAGCTCATCCCTTGCAGCGCGCCGGCAGGGCGCTCGCGCCGCTCCCCGGCCAGGCGTACGCCGGCTGCGCGAAGCTTCTCGATGGTCTCCCGATTGCGCTGCTCGGCGAAGTACTCGCGCAGCGCCTCACCGATCACGGCGCCCACTCCCGGAACCGCCGCCAGCTCAGCGTCGCCGGCGAGCATCAACGCATCTATGTTCGGAAACACGTCCGCCAGAGCAACGGCCGTAACTCCACCCACGTGACGAATTCCGAGCCCGAAGAGCACGCGCGAGAACGGCCGCCCCTTGGAGGCCGCGATAGCGGCCATGAGCTTGTCGGCGCGTTTGGCGTCGACGACGACGGGTTGGCCCGCGTCATCGACTCCTCTCTTGCCGGCAAAGCCCTCAAGGTGAGCGACCTTCCCGTCTACGATCCACACGAAGTCGTCGCGACGCAGTGCGTAGATGTCGGCCACGTTGCGCAGGAGCCCTCTTGCGAAGAGAAGCTCGACGGTCTCCTCTCCAAGTCCCTCAATGTCCAGTGCGCCCTTGCTCACGAAGTGCTTGATGCTCTCCACCAGTTGTGCGGGACACGACTTGTTGGGACAGCGGACGGCGACTTGACCAGTCTCGCGTACGACCTGCGCCCCACAGGCAGGGCACAACACCGGCATCTGCCACTCCGGCAGAGCAGCGTGCCGATCGGCGCGCTCGCGCCGCTCACCATCGTCCTCGGTAGTCCCCGTCGTCACCGGCGCCACCACTTGAGGGATGACATCGCCGGCGCGTTGCAGAATGACATCATCTCCGGGACGCAAGTCCTTGCGCCGGATGTCGTCGCTGTTATGCAGGGTCGCACGTTCCACCGTCACTCCGCCGACGAAGACGGGCCGGAGCACCGCGAACGGCGTGAGGACGCCCGTCCGCCCCACGTTCACCTCGATCCTTTCGAGGCGAGTGGTCACCGTCGTCGGCGCGAACTTGTAGGCGATCGCCCAGCGCGGGTCGTGCGCGACGCTCCCCAAGGCGCGCTGCACAGCAAACGAGTCGACCTTCACAACGGCGCCGTCGATGTCGTAGTCGAGTGTCGCGCGACGCTCCTCCCACTCGCGACAGGCCGCTACCGCTCCCTGAAGACCGCGCACGACCCTCGTGTGCGGATTCACGCGGAACCCATGATCCCGCAGCCAGCCGAGCGCACTATGGTGGTCGTAGAGCTGCAGGCCTTCACTGTAGCCGATGCCGTAGCACCAGAGATCAAGCGGACGAGAGGCGGCCACGGCGGGATCTAGCTGACGGACCGAACCCGCGGCCGCGTTTCGCGGGTTCACGAAGGTGCTCAATCCCGCGGCCACGCGAACTTCGTTGAGACGTTCAAAAGCGGAGAGCGGCAGATAGACCTCACCGCGCACCTCAACTACCGGCGGCGCAGTCGCCCCCCGCAGTCGCAGCGGCAGGGAGCCGATCGTGCGCAGGTTGGCGGTGATATCCTCGCCGACCTCCCCGTTGCCGCGCGTCGCACCGCCGACAAAGAGGCCATTGCGGTACAGAAGTGAGACCGCGAGACCGTCGATCTTCGGCTCCACGACGTAGTCGACCTCGGGCGGCATCTCGATCTCGTCCTCGAGCAGGCGCCGGTTGCGGCGATCCCAGGCCACGAGATCCTCTTCGCTGCGCGCGTTCGCCAGCGAGAGCATGGGCTCGAGATGGCGTACCTGCTGGAAGCGCTCGAGCGGCGCAGCGCCAACCCGCTGCGTCGGGGAATCCGCTGCGCGCACTTGCGGGAACGCGCCTTCCAGCGCAACGAGTTCGTCGTAGAGTGCATCGTAGGCGGCATCGTCGATTTCGGGCTCATCGAGGACATAGTAGAGATACGCGTGATGATTGAGTTGCTCGCGCAACTCGGCGGCGCGCTCGGCCGCCCGTTCGACATCAGTCACTCATCACCGCCCGCGAACACGCCTCTGCCGTCTCTTCGACGCCCACCGCCCTCGGCAACCGCCTACCGTTCGTCGCCAACACACAGCGCCAACAGTTCCGCCGGAGTCTCCACCCAGTACTCGGCGCCGGCAGCGAGAAGCGACTCGCGCCCAAATACACCCCACGCTACGGCCGCCGTAGCCATGCCGGCCGCTACTCCAGCTTGCATATCGAAGGGACTATCGCCCACGTAGATGCTCGCTTGCGCCGGTGCTCCGAGGCGCTCAAGGCAGAGCTTGAGCGGCACGGGCGACGGCTTGTGCTCGGCCGTATCCCAAGCAGTGACGACGACGTCAAAGTAGTCGGCGAGACCGACGGCGCGAAACGCCATCTCCGTGGTGTCGCGACCCTTGCTGGTTACGATACCCAGCCGGCGACCCGCAGCGCGCAGGGCGGCCAGCATGTCCTCGATCCCCTCGTAGCGCCGAATGAGCTCGTCGTGACGACGGTGGTTGTACTCGCGATACACGTCGTAGAGCGCGTCGGCGTGCTCCACCGACAGCGCTCGCATCTGTTCCGCCAAGGGTCGACCAACGCCGGCGGTGATGACCTCGTCGGGGAGGATCTCTCCAAGCACCGTGCGTGTCGCGTAGCGAAACGACTCCGTGATGAGTGCCACCGTATCGACAATCGTGCCATCGAGATCGAAGACGATCGGATCGAACCCGAGAAGTCCGGCATGGCGCGCGTCTCGCGAATATTCAGGCATGCGCGCGTCCTTCACTGAGATCCCAGGAGTGCAACTCACACAGGAGTTGGGCGTCGAGGAGGTCGTAGTGCAGCGGCGTGACAGCCACGTACCCACCCGCGACGACATCGAAGTCG
This sequence comes from Thermoleophilia bacterium, assembly GCA_041393415.1. Lineage (GTDB taxonomy): Bacteria > Actinomycetota > Thermoleophilia > UBA2241 > UBA2241 > CAIXSE01. The sequence goes on from JAWKKE010000006.1 coordinate 39,567, forward strand.
ATGCCGATTTCGCGCGCGCGAGGGTCGTCACACCAGTCGGGCAACTGCGACCACGCCGAGGCACAGTCGATGTTGCCGTCGCCGGACCCAGCCAACGGCACACGACCGTCACCGTCGCCGTGCAACAAGACCTTGTCGTGCAGGCTGGCGCCGCCCAAGCGCGCCGGGCGGATCCCCGAGAACTCGGCGACGGGCAGATCCGGAAGGTTGACGTTGAGGATGGCGCGAGACGGCAGACCGCGAGCGATCACTCGCGCCACCAGGGAATGTATGACCGGGACCGCTTCGTGAAGCCATCCCGGCCGGCGGCTGTGCACCGAGAACGCGAGCGCTGGCCGACCGCGCAGCGCCGCCTCGAACGCCGCCCCCACCGTACCGGAGTAGGTAACGTCGGACCCCATGTTCGGGCCCAGATTGACGCCTGAGACGACTAGATCCGGCAGCGGATCGTCTCCACCCAGGAAGCCGACACGCACGCAGTCGGACGGAGTGCCATCGCAGGCGATGCCATCGAATACTCCGCCGAACCGCCGTTCCTCGAGCGTGAGCGATCGATCGATCGTGATACTGCGTGCAACGCCGCTGCTGTTCGTCGCCGGTGCGATCGTGCGCACGTGGCCGAGACCCTCGAGCGCCGCGCGTAGCACAGCGATACCCGGTGAATCGATGCCGTCGTCGTTGGTGAGAAGAATGCGAGGTGTCACGCAGTCATTCTACCGAACCCGCAACCGCACGGCAGGACTACCGCCGGCACCGTCGAACCAAGGCCAAGATACGATGAGGATGCCGATGACCACCACCACATCGAGCGCCAGACCACTCCCGGGCGGTCGTATCCGGGCTCGTCGTGTCGTTGCTCTCGTGGCCTGCCTCGTCCTCGCCTCCTTGCTTGCGTCGTTGATCGGCATGGACTACATCTGGCCGCTGTACGTCTTTCCTCTCATTGCCGCCACGGTCTTCTGCTACGAACTCGGCGCCGTCATCGTCGCCGTCTGGCTGGGTCACCACTTCCTGCTCTGGTACAGCATCGCCGAGGTGCCCACCTCCCGCGATATTCAGACCGCGGTCATCGGCACACTTCTCCTACTGGCCGCAGGGCTGGTCCTGGGGCGCATCCAGCGTCGTCACGCCAACGTTCAGGCGCGTCTTGCCGCCTCATCGCTGACCGACCGCCTCACCGGGCTCTACAACTACGGCATGTTCGTCGACAGCCTCCATCGCGAGATCACCCGCAGCGACCGCTACGGCGGCGAGCTGAGCCTGATCATGCTCGACCTCGACCACTTCAAGCAGTTCAACGACGTGCACGGCCACGAAGCTGGCAACCACCTCCTCACGAAGGTCGGACAGGCACTCCGGGACCATATGCGAGATACCGACATCGCCGCTCGTTACGGCGGTGAGGAGTTCGCCGTGCTCATGCGCGGCGACGAGACCGAGGCGTATGAACTGGCGCACCGCCTGCGGCGCGCAGTCGAGGCCATCGCGCTGGACGTCCGGCAGGGACAGGCATCCACAACCATCTCCGCCGGGATTGCGACCTACCCCACGAGCGCGCATTCCGAACTCGCGCTCGTGATGTTTGCCGACGAATCCCTTTACGAGTCCAAACGTCGTGGCCGCAACCGCGTCACGATCCACACGGGCGAGCCCAACGAGGTTCAGACGCCGACGCCGGCGCTCAGTGCTTGAACGAGACCGCCGGCAGACAGGTGTCCGGCCGTGCGAAGTACTCGCCGCAAAACAGCTCGACACCGTTACGCGCTAGCTGGTGAAGTCGGTCTGCGTCACGAACTCCGGGCGCGATGAGCTGGGCGCCCACGCGCTGACTGAAGCGCACCAAGAGCTGCACGATTTCGATCGGCGTGGGGTCGCGATCGTTGCTGCCCAGTACTCGAGCATCGAGACACAAGAAGTCTGGCCGGATCTGCGCGATGAGCTCGAGCACCGTGAACTGGTCGCCGAGTCCACGCACGCAGATCTGAAAGCCGGTGTCGCGCACATTGGCGAGAGTACGCAGCGTGGAGGCCGTATTGACGCAGAGTTCCTCGGTGCCGATCTCGAAGACGACACGTTGCGGCACCAGAATGGGATTCAGTGAGTAGAATTCGCTGAGTGCCACGACGGCAGCGTTGGGCAGTTCGTCGGTGTCGCACTTCAGAAAGAGAAGATCCTCCGGGCGCAGGCCGGCGGCAGCGCTCACGGTAGCCATACGCGCCGCGTTTCCGTAGGTAAGCAGCAGCGACGAATTGCGCGCCACATTGAGAAGCACGTCCGGCAAGCGCAGCGGCGAATGGAATGGCCCGCGCACCGAGCTACGATAGCCGATCACCGTCTCGCCGACCGGATCCACCACCGGCTCGAACAGCGGCTCGAGCTCGCCCCGCTCGATGCTCAGAGCTAGCATCCGCTCGAGTTCCGTGGCGTACGCGGCTTCTTCCTGCTCGGCGGCTCCCATCGCCAAGGCGACACCCCACTCGAGAGTCTGCTCGAAGGTCAGCGAGTCGTCGGCGCTCACAATCGCCGAGCCGACACTGGGGTGCACGCGATCGTACACGCCTGGCGCGAGGTCGTTCAGCAGGAGCGACTGCAGTCGCTCATACACGCGCCGCGTAACGGCGGCGAGATCGTTCTCGTCGATCACGTCCGCGTGACGTGGCGGAGAGAGAAGAACGATGTACGCATCGTCGGTGAGCGTGAAGTCGCTCACCGCGTCGAGTTGCCGCAGCGTACTCCCCGCCATACCCCGAAGGCTCGCGGCAACAGCATCCAGGATCTCGCCGACTATGCGCCAGCCGAAGATGGGTTCCAGCTGGCCATAATGCTGCAGACGCACATACAGAAGCGCAGCATGCCCGCGCTTCTCCAGTTCCAGCCGGAGAGCGTCGGTGAGGAAGTTGAGCGACGGCAGGTTTGTGGGGGCGTCGCTGGCGAGGCTACGCAGATTGGCATGCGCCCTGCGCAGGACCTCATCGCTCGGCTTCTCCACACTCCCCTCCCCCGAACGACGCTGCCGCTACGACGAACTCGCCGCTTTCTTGTCTTTCGATGCGCCGCTTGAACTCGAGGGCTTCTTCAGGTCGGCTTCGAGAGCACGCGTTGCCACCGGATCGCCCGACTCGGCTCTGCGATACCGTTCCCGCTCGAGGTACCGGTAGCCCTCATCTCGCTTGAGGTCCTTGTCTTTGCCGTAGTCGGTGGCGTAGAAACCCGACCCCTTGAAGTGGATGGCCACCGGGTGCAGAACCTTGCGCATCGCTCCCCCGCACTTCATGCAGATCTCGATCGGGGGATCGCTCATCTTCTGGAACGCCTCGTGCACGTCGCCGCAGGCGTCGCACTGATACTCGTAAAATGGCACGCGAACGCTCCTCTACGAAGTAAACGGCAGTACCGTAAGTCTAGCACAGCGCTTCGGCCACCCTCAGCACACGCCGCCGGCGAGACTAGGTTAGGCGCGCTCCTGAGCCTCCTCGCGCGCGTACATGAAGTCGATCTTATCCATGTTGACGATCACGAACGGCGCCTCGTCGAGCAACTCTTGCGTGCCGCGACCGTAGATGCGCACATTCGCCAGAGTGAGACGCGCCTCCTCGAACTGCCGGATGTAGTCTGACGGACGCCGAGAACTCGTGCGCCGCAGCCGGCCGAAGTGCGCCATGCCGACTATCTTGAAATCCCCGAGGTAGGCGACAACTTCGAGTTCCTTGTTCGCCGGACCAGGCATCTCGTCCTGGAGCCGTGCCGTGTCCTCCTGAACCACGCGACCTCCTTAGATTGCGCCGCCGGAGGGCGGCGGTGTCCCGCCTGCATCCGGCTGGACCGACTCCCGCATCCCTCGCGTGTCGTCTGCTGCGCACCTTGATGCTCGTGAGCACGGCGTACCCGCGAACGCGGAGAGCGAATCGCGGCCGGGGCGCAGGACACCACGCAGGCTCGCCACGACGACACGACACTCCCTGCCGAGCCGGTCGGCGCGGATAAGCGCCGCGCCGACCAACCCCGAGTCATTGAGTCCCCGTCGGTTCCCCATGATCCCACTATAGTGACGCTACGAAACGAACACCAGTCTGCCTTCGCGCACGTCAACATGAATAGTGTCGCCAGGATGGAATGAGCCTCGCAGAAGCTCTGCGGAGAGCGGGTTCTCGAGAAGCCGTTGAATGGCCCGCTTGAGCGGACGAGCCCCGTATTCCACGTCGTATCCTTGCTCGGCCAGATGCCGACGCGCAGCCTGGGTCACCTCAAGGTGCATCCCCTGCCCCTCGACGACGTCGCGCAGCCGCGTGAGCAGAAGGTCGACGATCTCGACAAGCTGTTCCTGCGTGAGCGACTCGAAGACGATGATCTCGTCGATACGGTTCAGGAACTCGGGACGAAAGACGCGTCGCAACTCCTCCATGAGCAGTCGTTCCGCACGCTCGTCTCCGCTGCCGTCTGATGAAAGCACGGCCCCGTATTCGCCGATCACACGACTGCCCACGTTGCTCGTCATGATGATCACCGTGTTCTTGAAATCGACGACGCGTCCCTTGCCATCTGTGAGACGCCCGTCGTCGAGTACCTGCAGAAGGGCGTTGAACACGTCGGGATGCGCCTTCTCGACTTCGTCGAAGAGAATGACACTGTACGGCTTGCGGCGAACGGCCTCCGTCAGCTGCCCGCCTTCTTCGTAACCCACGTATCCTGGCGGCGCGCCGACCAGACGAGACACCGTGTGCTTCTCCATATACTCGCTCATGTCGATACGGATCATCGCGGCTTCGTCGTTGAAGAGATACTCGGCCAGCGCCCGGGCCAGCTCCGTCTTGCCGACTCCTGTCGGTCCTAGGAACATGAACGAACCTATCGGCCGGCGCGGGTCCTTGAGCCCAGCTCGCGCTCTCCGCACCGCCTCGCTCACTGCAACGACTGCGCGATGCTGGCCTACAACACGGCCATGCAGCTTCTCTTCCATGGAGAGCAGCTTGTCGGCCTCTTCCTGCAGCATGCGTTGAACGGGGATGCCGGTCCACGAACTCACAACACCGGCGATATCGTCACCGTCGACCGTAGCGTCGGCAATGCCTTTGTCGGCCAGCCACGCGTCCTTGGCCGTGATGAAGGTCGACTGGATCTTGTCGGTCTGCTCCTTGAGCTGCGCGGCGCGCTCGTAGTCCTGCTTCTGCACGGCTGCCGCCCCCTCCCTGCCGAGTTCCTGCAGGCGAAGCTCCATCTCCCGAAGGTCTGGAGGCAACATCGTCGTCTCGATGCGCAGTTTGCTCGCCGCCTCGTCGAGCAGATCGATAGCCTTGTCCGGCAGGAAGCGGTCGCTGATGTACCGATCAGAGAGGCTGGCCGCAGCGACAATCGCGGCATCGGTGATCTTCACCTTGTGGTGCGCCTCGTACTTGTCTCGCAAACCCTGCAGGATGCTGATCGTCTGTTCCACGCTGGGCTCGCCAACAAGGATCGGCTGAAAGCGACGTTCCAACGCGGCGTCCTTCTCGATGTGCTCGCGGTACTCGTCGAGCGTCGTAGCTCCGACGCACTGCAGCTCGCCTCGTGCGAGCATCGGCTTCATCATGTTCGAGGCATCGAGGGCCCCCTCGGCGGCGCCGGCGCCGACCACCGTGTGAAGCTCGTCGATGAAGAGCACGACGTCCTTGGATCGCTGGATTTCGTCCAGCGCTCCCTTGAGGCGCTCCTCGAACTCGCCGCGGTACTTCGCGCCGGCGATCATTCCGCCAAGGTCAAGAGCGAGGACGCGCTTGCTGCGCAACAACTCGGGCACATCGACGGCCACGATCTTCTGCGCCAAGCCGTCGGCGATCGCCGTCTTTCCGACACCGGGCTCACCGATGAGGACAGGGTTGTTCTTGGTGCGCCGACTCAGCACCTGGATCACGCGCTTGATCTCGGCGTCGCGACCGATGACCGGGTCGAGGCGACCCTCGCGGGCCATCGCGGTGAGGTCACGGGTGTACTTCTTGAGCATGCTCTCGCCAACCGCGGCGGCATCGTAGTCCGTCCCGCTCGCCCGCACCTCGGCCAAAGCTCGACGCAACCCCTCCTCGGTCACGCCGGCATCGCGCAGGATCGCACTGCCAGGCCCTTCACCCTCCAGGAACACGCCAAGGAGCAGGTGCTCGGTACCGACGAACTCGTCGCCAAGCCTCTGGGCCTCCTGCAGAGCCAGGTCGAGCGCCGCCTTTGCGCGCGGCGTCATGTAGAGCGTCTCCGTCTGGCCTCCTGGCGGCGCAGCCCCCGATTGAGTGCGGGCGACTTGATTGGCGCGCGTCATGAGCGCGCCTTTGTCAACGCTCAGCACACCCAGAATCTGCTCGACCACACCGCCCGGCAGGGCGAGAACGCCGATCAGCAGATGCTCGGTGCCGAGAACTCCACTGGGGCCACGGCGTACGACGCCTTGGGCGGTCTCAAGCGCCTCGCGAGCGCGTTCCGAGAACTTGTTCACATCCATGTGCGCACTAACTCCTTGGCGCCGGTCAGCGGTAGCGTCTCCGGCGCCCCAACGGCACCAACTGCGCCTTCGCCACCGGCACGAGCTCGAATCGATGTTGCTTCTCGACGCGCTCGATCTCGAGCTGCGTCGCCGCGACGGCCGCATCCAGGTCGGCGCGCAATCGCTCCACCTCGCGGAGAAGCGTCGCCATCTCGGCCTCCAGAGCTAGAACCCGCTCCACGCCCGCCAAGTTGAGACCCAATTCGGTTAGTTCCTGAATGCGCTGCAAGCGCTCCAGATCACATCCCGAGTAGCGCCGCGTATTCTTCGCCGTACGTTGCGGCCGCACGAGGCCGCGGCGCTCGTAGAGGCGTAGCGTCTGAGGGTGCATCCCCGACAGCTCGGCCGCCACGGAAATGAGGTACACCGGCCGTTGACGATCGTCTTCACCGGAAGGGACTCTGTCTGCGCCGCGAGCCATCGCCTACTCCAACGTATCGCTGCGCGGGTCTGACAGAGTCGTTGCCAACTCCTCGAACAGCTGACGCTGCTCCTTCGTCAACTTCTCCGGGACAAGGACACGCAAACGCACCAGGAGATCGCCGTGTCCACCGCCCTTGAGCTTGGGCGCGCCCTTGCCGCGCAGACGGAGCGTGCGCGCATCTTGACTGCCACTCGGCACCTTCAGCGACACCTTGCCGCCGCCCGGCGTGGGGATCCGCACGCTGGCCCCCAGTGCGGCCTCGGCGACGGTGATGGGCAACTCCAAGATGACATCGTCGCCACGGCGCTCGAAGACGACGTCGTCCTCAACGCGGACGATGACGAAGAGGTCTCCCGCTGGTCCGCCGCGCTGGCCGACCTCGCCCTTGCCCTTGATACGAATCTTGCTGCCGTCCTTCACGCCCGCGGGGATCTTCACGGTGTAGCGACGCGTCTTCTCCTGGACGCCCGTACCCTGGCATGTCGGGCACGGACTCTCAATGATCGTGCCCTGTCCCTGGCAGCGCGGGCAAACCTGCGAAAGCGCGAATGGACCTTGGTTGCGCGCGATGACGCCGCGACCCTCGCATTCCGGGCAGATCTTGGGTGTCGTGCCCGGCTTGGCGCCGCTGCCGCGACACGTCTCGCAGGCCACCGCCTTCTCCACCGGCACGCGCACAGTAGCTCCGTGCAGCGACTCGTCGAAAGAGATGTTCACGTCGACCTGAAGATCCGAGCCGCGCTCGGGGCCGCGACGACGACTGCGTCCGGCAGCCCCACCGAACAGGCTTCCCAGGAGATCGCTCAGGTTACCCATATCTCCCACGTCGAACTGGGCTCCGCCGGGGCCGAACATGCTCGGGTCGAAGCCGCCCTGCGGGCCAGTCCCAGGTCGAAAGCCGCCCGACCCCGGCCGGAAGCCCCCGGCCCCAGGACCGAAGGCTCCAAGGCGCAGCATCTCGTCATACTGCTTGCGCTTCTCAGGATCGGAGAGCGTCTCGTACGCCTGGCTGACGTCTTTGAACTTCTCCTCCGCTGCCTTGTCGCCCGGATTCTTGTCCGGGTGATGCTCGCGCGCCAAGCGCCGAAACGCCTTCTTGATCTCGTCCGGCGATGCGTTCTTCGAGACTCCGAGTGTCTGGTAGTAATCACTCATGTGCTAGCGAGCCACGATGACCTTGGCCGGACGCAACAGCCTACCGTGCAACAGATAGCCCTGCTCCAGCACCTGAAGCACCGTGCCCTCCTCCTGGCCTTCAACCGCTTGCGTCACCACCGCCTCGTGTACGGCGGGATCGAATTCCGCGCCCGGCTGAACGTCGATCTCGTCCAGGCCGTGGCCCACAAGCGCTCCCTGCAACTGCTCCGCGACCAAACGCACGCCTGCGATCAGCTGACCCTCGGCGTGCTGGTCGGCGGCCTGCAGAGCTCGCCCCAGATTATCGAGAACCGGCAGCAGCGAACCGACCACAGCCTCCGAGGCGCGCAGACGCAGTTCCTCGTTGTCGCGCTGAACACGCTTGCGGTAGTTGTCGAACTCCGCCTGCAAGCGCAGCAGATGATCCAAGTAGTCATCTCGCTCGGCAGTCACGCGGGCGACTTCATCCAGCTCCGGCGAGTCGCCGGCGTCTCCCCCGCTCACGTCAGAACTCGCCGCGGACTCCTCCACCGTCTCGATGATCGGCCCGCTTGTCTGTTCCTCGCGACGTTCACTCTGTTCGCTGTCGGTCATGTCCTGATACTCCCTTGCCGGTGGTGATGGCGCCGCGCCGGTGGCGCGGCGCCATCACCTCTTGCCGGCGTCTCGTTCTGCTCGTCTCGTCGACTACTTTGCCTCGCTCTTCGTGGTCTCGACGGGCTTCGTCGCCTTGACCTCGATGCGCTTCGGCTTCTCCTCCTCGACCTTCGGTACCGTGATCGTGAGGATGCCGTCCTCGTAGCTGGCCGCGATGTCCGACGGCTTCATGCCCTGAGGCAGCGCCAAGCTGCGCTGGAAGCTCCCGAAACGCCGCTCCACACGGTAGTAGCGCTCCTCGTCGACCTCTTCTTCGAAGCGACGCTCTCCCTTCACGGTGAGCACGTTGTCTTCTACCTCGATGTGGATATCGTCGGGGTTCATCCCGGCCAGTTCCGCCTTGAGAACCACCGCGTCTTTCGTGTCGAAGACGTCGATCGCCGGCAACCAGCTCTCCTGACGCCCGCCCCACACTTGGTCAACGAGCTTGTTGAACTGGCTCTGGGCCTGTGTCATCTCGCGGAACGGATCCCATCTGATAATCGCCATAGTTCGCCTCCCTGGCTTTCTCTTCGCGTTCGTTCTGTGCTTCTCTACTGCTTGCTGTCGTCGTCGTCGATGACCTCGTAGTCACCCTCTTCGACGTGCTCATCGCCCGAGTCACCGGGCGCGTGCGGCGCCTGCTGCTGTGCCTGCTGGTAGACGGCTTCGGCCAGCTTGTGCGACGCCTGCATCAAGGCGTCAGTCTTGGCCTTGATCGCATCGCCGTCATCGCTGTCGATGACGCTCTTGACTTCCGCGACGGCGGCTTCGATTTCAGTCTTGGTCGCGGCGTCGACCTTGTCGCCCATCTCGCGGAGCGACTTCTCGGTGCTGTAGACGAGATTCTCTGCGCCGTTCTTGACCTCAGCCAATTCGCGCGCCTTCTTGTCTTCGGCAGCGTGCGACTCGGCATCCTTCATCATGCGCTCGATGTCCTGCTCCGTGAGGCCGCTGCTCGCGGTGATGGTGATCTTCTGCTCGTTGCCCGTGCCGTGATCCTTGGCACTCACGTGCACGATGCCGTTCGCATCGATGTCGAACGTCACCTCGATCTGCGGAATGCCGCGCGGCGCTGGCGGGATACCGACGAGCTGGAACTTGCCAAGAGTCTTGTTGTACCTGGCCATCTCGCGTTCGCCCTGCAACACATGGATCTCGACGCTGGTTTGATTGTCGTCGGCCGTACTGAAGGTCTCGCTGCGTTTGGTCGGGATGGTCGTGTTGCGCTCGATGAGCTTGGTGAAGACGTTGCCCTTGGTCTCGATGCCGAGACTGAGCGGCGTCACGTCGAGGAGCAGAACATCCTTGACCTCACCGGCCAGCACCCCGCCCTGGATGGCCGCGCCGACGGCGACGACCTCATCGGGGTTGACGCCCTTGTGCGGGTCCTTGCCGATAAGCTGGCGTACCCGCTCCTGCACCGCCGGCGTACGAGTCATGCCGCCGACCAGGATGACATGATCGATGTCCGCCGCCTTCAGGCCGGCGTCGGCCAGAGCGTGATTGACCGGCTCGACGACCCGCTCGACCAGAGCGTGTGTGAGCTCATCGAACTTCGCCCGCGAGAGCGTGAGATCCAAGTGCTTGGGACCGTTCTCATCCGCAGTAATGAACGGCAGGTTGATGCTCGACGTGGTGGTTGTCGAAAGTTCGATCTTGGCCTTCTCAGCGGCCTCATAGAGGCGCTGCAGGGCCATCTTGTCCTTGCTCAGGTCGATGCCCTGACTCTGCTTGAAGTCGGCCACCATCCAGTCAACGATGGCCTTGTCGAAATTGTCGCCGCCAAGATGCGTGTCACCGTTCGTTGAGCGCACCTCGAAGACACCTTCGCCGAGGTCGAGGATCGACACGTCGAACGTCCCGCCGCCGAGGTCGAAGACGAGAATCGTCTGGTCGTGTTCCTTGTCGAGGCCGTAGGCGAGCGCCGCCGCCGTGGGCTCGTTGATGATGCGCTTGACCTCGAGCCCGGCGATCTTGCCGGCATCCTTCGTCGCCTGACGCTGCGAGTCGTTGAAGTACGCAGGGACGGTGATGACGGCCTCCGTCACCTTCTCGCCCAGGTACTCCTCGGCGTCGCGCCTCAGCTTCTGAAGAATCATCGCCGAGATCTCGGGGGGAGTGTAAGCCGTACCGCTCACATCGACGGCCGCGTCGCCGTTGCCGGCGGCCTTGACGTGGTACGGCACGATCGTCATCTCTTCCGAAACGTCGCCGTACTTACGGCCCATGAAGCGCTTGATCGAGAAGACGGTGTTCTCGGGATTTGTGACCGCCTGACGACGAGCCACACTCCCCACGAGGCGTTCACCGCTCTTCGAGAAAGCAACGACCGACGGCGTGGTTCGACCGCCCTCGCTGTTGGGAATGACGGTAGGCTCGCCGCCCTCGAGCACGGCCATGCAGCTGTTGGTCGTACCCAGGTCGATGCCGATGACCTTGCCCATGAATTGTCCTCCTTGCACATCTTACTGACACGTAGCATGAAACTTGAGCGTTGCGTTATCACATGTTACCACCAGAGAACCGCAGGATAAACCTCACGGACACCATGATCTGAGCGTGCCATTATCAAGTTTTGTGAAGGTGCGGCTCACTTTGTGATCGATCGCGGCTCAAATGCTGCCGGCCGCGATCACGCAGCGGAGTGTCGCCTTGCGACGGGGAGTGTCCAGGCGGGCGCCGAACGTCGGCCACGAGGACCGCGATCAAGCAGGGGAAAGCCCGCACCGTTACGAGCGTTTGGTCGCCGCCTCAACCCTCGAGCAGGCGGCTCACCTCAGACCACACGGTGTCGCGACGCGACTGCAGCGTCGGTAGCGGCTCTTCGCTGGCCTTGAGGCCCATCTTCACCAGTAGGAGGCCAGACTCGACCATACGTCCCAGCATACTGACGACGCGCATCTCCTCGAGGCGCGACGCAGCGACGATCTCCCGAACCGTGCGCTGTCCGTCGACTTGCGCCAGCACCCAAGCCTCATCCCGATTCGCCGGCACGCGGTGCGGGCCGCTGAGGTCGTAGGCGTTCTGAACAAGCACGGTGCCGTCCTGGCCGATCATGTCGATCGCCGTGCAGAACTCCTCACCAAGAGACGATATGTCGAGGAGCACCGACTGGGTATCGATGGTGATGAAGTCGGCCTTGGGGGTGTCGTGATCGGTCAGAAAGAGAAACTCGCCGTCCGTCTCGACGCGCGCCGCGATGAGCGTGTTCGCCACTTGCCGTGAAAGGACCACCCGCAGCTGGGCCTCCGGGATCGCATTGTGCTCAACGAGAATGGTGCCGAGGGGGCGTGGTCGGACCTCCTGCTGGGCAAGCGCCTGCAGAAGCTGCGCCTCAGTCACCAGCCCACGCTCGACGAGCTGCGTGCCGATCACGGACGCCGACATAACGCGCGTCGAGTCGCGAGTCTCGGCGATGCGCCCGTGCACGAAGCGGACGTCGAGAAGTCGGCGCGGGCACTCTATGTGCAGAGTGCCGGAGAGCTTGGTGCGCGCGAGCATCTGCAACATCTCAACCACGCCAAACGTGTCGAGTGTGCCGTGCATGGGCGCGAGTGTACAGTGAAGGCAGGAGAACGTCGACACATGCCGCTGCCCCAATCGCCTTCACCTCGGGAGCAGTCGAGAGAGGAGAACGCAATGCGCACGCTGAACCTCGAAACGAGCCGTCGAGAACAACTCGTCGACATCACTGCCTCGCTGCACACATTGACTCGTGCTGCCGAGGTGCGCGAGGGGGTGCTCGTAGCCTTTGTGCCACACACGACGGCCGGCATCACTATTAACGAGAACGCCGATCCCTCCGTTCGCGCCGACCTCACCATGGCGTTCGACCACCTTGTGCCCGAGTCCCTCCCCTTCACGCACGCCGAAGGCAACTCGGACGGCCACACGAAGTCCAGCCTCGTGGGTAGCAGTGTCACGCTGATCATCCACGAAGGCCGGCTCCAGCTCGGAACGTGGCAGGCCGTGTACTTTGCCGAGTTCGACGGGCCACGCCACCGCCGGGTGCTGGTGACACTCATCCCTGAAGCCGCGTGACGGCGCGGAGCTTCTAGCGCCCGAGCGCCCGCTCGATAAGGTGCTTGAGCGGATCTGCGTCGAGCCTGCCGCCGCCGTAGCGGAGAAGCAGACGGTCGGCCCTCATCTCCTGCCCGTTCGACCATAGTTCCTTGAGCCAGGCAGCGGCGGCCGGCTTACGGAACCAGTCCCCGCCGTAGCGATCCTGGAACATCATGCGGAAGGCGCCTTCGAGGAGCCACGCCCTGAGATAGCAGGCGCTGTAGAAGGCGTCGTCGACGTCGAACAGGTAGTTCTCCGGCGGAATATCGATGAGCAGCGCTCGCGAGAGACGGCGTGCGTAGGCAGACTTCATCGCGTCGAGCGAGCCGGTCTCGACGTGTAGCTCCGTTTCGTACGCCAGCTTGGCGATGTAGCGACGCATGAAGAACAGATCGTTGACGTTGGCGAACTTGAGGAACGCCTCCGTATCAGTGAAGCCAAGCGCGATGTCGAGCCACTGCCGATTGAGAACGAGATGCTCAAGAAGGAAGGCAAAAGCCTCGGTCACCGAGTTGTCGCCGAGATGGCGATACTCGAACGCGAGACTCGGGTGCATGTGCGCGAAGTGCTCGGTGTGTCCGGCCTCGTGCAGAAGCGATGCATAGTCGTCTTGCCCGCCGTGCGGGAGAACGCAAAGATAGATCTCCTCGGGTACCCTCACCGGTGCGCAGAAGGCTCGCGGCGTCTTTAGTTCCCGTGTCTCCGTATCGAGATGGACGTTGCGCTGTGCGTCCAAGTCGATGCCGAGGCCAGCCAAGGTGGAACGCAGAGCCGGCAGCAACGCATCCTCTCGAAACGCATGATCGTACTCGCGTGCCCGCCAGAGATAGGGCAAGTCGGAGTACTTGAGATCCTTGAGCGGCATCCCCATGCGTTCGCGCGAGAGCGAATCCATGACACGCTCATAGAGACCGTCGGTGTCGAGAAGGAAGCCCTCGAGCTCGGCGCGCAAGCGAAAGTAGTCGAGACCCTGGACCTCTGAATACAACTCAAGGTAGTTGGGATAACCAAGCCCAGCGGCGAGATCGTGGCACTGCCGCCAATACCGATCCAGCAGCGGGTTGACCTGGTCGTCGAGCGTCGCCAAGCGACCCTCCTGAATGCGAGCTCGGCGCGCAGCGTCGGACTCGTTGGCCTGGACGATGCCAGCCTGACGCAGGCCTATCGATTCACCGTCGACGACGATATGCGCCTGCCCCTCCGTGTTGGCGATCTCGTCGCTGAGATGCTTGGTCTGCTCGCCCATGTACCCGTCGACGTTGAAGGCGATAAGGTAAGCGAGGCGCCGCTTCTCGTCGTCGTCGGTCGTGGGTTCGTAGATTTCATTGAGCCACGCGAACGCCTCACGCGTGAACAGTTCCGGATAGCGATCGTACACGGCGGCCGTGTCGCAAACGGGCTTGATACCCGAGTAGTGGAGGTAGTACTCCTTGTCGAGTGCGCCGACGAACTCCTCGGCTCGGGCTCGGTAGTGCCGGAGATCGAACGTCGTCACGAGACTCTCCTTGCGTTGACAGTGACCATGGCAGCGATGTAGAAGCCGTGCCTGACGGTCACTGTACCAGCTCGGCACATGTCCGTCAGGACCGCAGCGGGCCCGTCCGGGTAGACAATCGGAAGCCTCGGCTGTGTCCGGGTTCGCGGGCGCCTGCCCCTTCTCGTAAACTCCCGTTATGCCACCACGCCCTGGAGATACAGTCGAGCTCGCCGTCGACAGCCTCGCCTACGGCGGACAAGGAGTCGCTCGCCTGGACGACTTCGTCGTCTTCGTTCGCGGCGCTGTGCCGGGCGACCACGTGCGCGCCCGCATCACGAAGCGCAAGCGCAACCATGCCGAGGCTCGCGTCGTCGAGTTGATCACAGCATCTCCTCGGCGCATCGCGGCACAGTGCCCGCACACTGCCGAGTGTGGCGGTTGCGAGTGGCAGACGATTGGCTATGACGCCCAACTGGAGTTCAAGCAGCGCCAAGTCGTCGAGTCGCTGGAGCGCCTCGGTCATCTCTCCGACTTCCAGCTCGACCCCATTCAGGGAATGGACGACCCCTGGCACTACCGCAACAAGATGGAGTTCTCTTTCGCCGCTACCGCCACCGACCCCATCGTTCTTGGCCTTCACCGTCGAGGCTCTTGGGACGAGATCGTCGAGACGCACGCCTGCAAGCTGGCCAGCCCTCGAATGATGGCTGCACGGATGGCCGTCGCCGACGCGTGCCGAGCCCTGGGTCTCGCTCCCTACGACCGCGCATCGGCCCGCGGCCTCCTCCGGCACCTCGTCGTGCGCGAAGGCCGGGCCAGCGGCGACCTCCTGCTCAACCTCTTCGTGCGCGAGCGATTCCCGCAGGAGGCCGATCTGGCACAACGCGTTGCCGCCGCCTGCCACTGCACCTCGTTCGGCATCACCGTCAATGCCAGTCCCGCGGACGCAGCCGTCGGAGACGGCCCATTCATGCTTGTCGGCCCCCCCAGCTTTCGCGAACGGCTGGCAGGGGTCGAACTCGAGGTACCCGCCACCGCCTTCCTGCAGACAAACAGCGCGATGTGTGAGGCGCTCTACGCCACCGCGCTGCAGTTCGCGGCTCCGGATCTCCAACGCCCCGCCGTCGACCTGTACTGCGGCATCGGTTCCATGAGCCTTGCGCTGGCGCGTCGCGCTCGCCACGTCCAGGCCGTAGAGATCCAAGGCGAGGCAATCGCAGCGGCGCGCGTCAACGCCGCGCTCAATGACATCACGACCATCGACTTCTACGCCGGCGACGTACGGCCGCTTCTCAAGTTCCCGCCGCACCCGACACTGGATGCCGCGCGAATGGACGACGGCGAGCGCCCGGCCGTCGTCATCGTCGATCCTCCGCGTGCTGGGATGGCGCGCCGTGCACTGCAGCGTACTGCGGCGCTCGGCGCCGACCGTTTCGTCTACGTGTCCTGCAATCCCACAACACTCGCCGGCAACGGCGCGGAGCTGGCGGAACTAGGTTACAGGCTGACTCGCGTCGCACCAGTCGACATGTTCCCGCAGACACATCACATCGAGACCGTGGCCCTCTTCGAGCGCACGGCCCCAGCGCAAGAAGCACGCTCGATCTAGCCTTCCCCCAATGGGGCGGTCTGCTCGTCCGGCTCAACGCGCCCCACGGGGCGATCGTCGGACACGAACGCCTCGTCTGGCGGTGCGCTGTCGGCGATTGCCGGATCGACGGCGAGCGCGCTTGCATCGCGCTGCCGCGCGTCCAGCCGGTTCTGCCGCAAGACCTCCTCGCGATTAGGTCGGTTCCACGCTGCGTCGTCGCGCAGGTAGTCGATATTCACCGCCAGGAAGGCAAGGGACAGCGAGGGCAGTGCCGGGAGCACGCGCCACCAGAGCGCCACGCCGAATGTGGCCAGAACCGCGACCATCATGGCCACTGCGCTGGCCCGTGGGCGTAACGAGAAGCCTGAAGCGCAGCCGACGTACATGGCGAAGAACACGACGTCGCTCACACCGATGGCCGAGTACACTTCATGCAGGGAGTTGCCGAGCCACGGAAACGCCACCGTGAAGTAGCCAACCAGTTGCGGACCTTCTTCGAGAATCTCCTTCGTTGGGCCGAAGGCGACGCTCAGTGTATCGACGGCCGTCCCCACCAGCGCGACCAGCACGACCCAGCTCAACCGGAGAATCTCCGTCGACAGCCACAGGCCCAGAGCGGCCGCACCAACGATCTTGCAGATGTTGGCGGCCGCGACCAGGTCAACGCGCACAAGCACGATCGCGGCGGCGAACGCGAACGGCGTGACCAACGGCAGGCGGCGGCCGGCACGCGTCAGAGGCAGCATGGCCCAGACGATGAGCGCGATGAGCGTCAACGAGATACTCGCCGAGACGAGGGCGTTGACAGCATGCGACGGCGGCGGCAGAAGCTGACTGAGGTAGCCCCAAGCCAGAAGCAACGCGCCTGCGACAACACCTAGGCCGAGGCGACCACGCGTCTCAGTATGGAGGTATGCTGTCGTACCACTCCCCGAGCCTACGGAAGGCTCGCCAGAATTCTGCTTTGAGGCGTTGCTCATCGAGTGAGACGTCGATGTCTGGTGTAATCAGGACCTGTGTCGCCGGTGTGAAGTCGAGAACCTCTCCTGGAGAGTACTCCAAGTGAGCGGCCAAGGGAACCTCGGCGCGATTCAGGGCCGCCACGGTATCTGCGCCCATCACCACAATGAGCTTGGGATTGACGGCGGCGAGTTCGCGACGCAGATGCTCAAGACAGCGCGTCTCCGGTTGCGCCTCTCTCACCTCACCGCACTTCACGACGTTCGTGCCGTAGAGCTGAAGGGGATCGATCTTGAGACGCTGACAGCTCTTCATGAGAGCCGCACCCGCACGCCCAAAGAACGCCACGCCCTCGTGTAGCTCCGAAGGCCGCGCTTGATACTTCAAGAGGAAGATGTCGGCCATCGGGTGCCCGGAACCGATGACCGGTAACGTGCGTACCTGACGACACCGTGAACATCGCAGGATCTCTCCGGTGAGTTCGTTGATCTCTGAGATCGCCCGCGTCAAGTACTTGTCGTAGATCTCGTTGGGTTGGCCCACACGCTACCTCGAAGACGGCGTTCGCATAGGTACTTCGCGCCGTGCCTCGGAATCCCTCGCGGCGTCTAGTTCGAGTCTCGCTGTTCGGCCTCGCCCTTCGCCGCCCCACCCATGGTGGTCTGCAGCAGCTTCAGGGATTGCAGGTAGATGCGGCTGCGCGGCCGCCGCACAACGCGACTCTCCGCGAGCGCAGCAACGAAGTCATGCGCGCCCTCGAAGTCATCCATGCCGCAGAGCGCGGTGCCGATGCCGGGGAGCACGTGGGAGTCGCTGCCGGCGGCGGCGGGGATGCGGTAGCGCTGCGCGAAACGCTCGGCCAACTCGTTGAAGCCCGGGAAGGCAAGGCGCGAGTTAAACACCTCGACAACGTCGATGTCCGCGACGTTCGCGCGCAGGACGCTCGGGCTGGGAATCGTGTGCAGACGATCGAATGGGTGCGGCACGTAGACGATCCCGCCCTGCCGCTTAATTGCGGCTATCGTTTCGGCGAACGACATGCCTCCGGGGATCGTCTCGTCAAGAAAGAGACCCACGACCTCCCCCTCGCTCGTCTTCACCTCCTCGCCGACTATGACCCGGACGCCGTAGCGACCGGCGATCTTTCGCGCTTCGAGGCCTCCCGCCGCGGTGTCGTGATCGGTAATGGCGACAACGTCCAGACCAACCTCGCGTGCGCGTTCGAGAATCGCCGCGACCGGCATCACGCAGTCCTTGCTGTGATGCGAGTGAATGTGGAAGTCGGCGAAGATCTCGCGTTGCTGGCGACGCCGCCGTGGCAACGCTTGGCGACGCCTGGCGGCGACTTCCTCGTAGACCAACTCGACCTCGCTGACGACCTCCTCCCAGTCATAGCGGCGAGAACTGTCCCGGGCACCGCGAGCGAGACGTTGACGGAGATCGACGTCGTCGAGAATGCGGGTGAGAGCCGCCGCAACAGCCCGCGGTCGTCGCGGCGGTACCAGAAGGCCGTTCTCGCCGTTCCGTATGACTTCGTCGTACCCGGCAAGACCTGAGGCGACAACAACGGAACCGCTCGCCAGCGCTTCCAGCAACGACATCGCCGCGGTCTCAGGGCCCAGCGAAGGAGCACAGAACACGTCCGCCTGCCTGTGCAACTCGATGACGCGCTGCTCAGAAACCCGCCCATGAAAGCACACCCGGCCTGCGAACGCTGGAGGCACGCGGCGACGATACAGGCGCTCTTGATCGCCGGCGCCGCAGACATCGACGAAGAGATCGGCGGCGCGGTCTTCAAGTAGCCGCAGCGCCGCAAGTAGCACGCCGAGCCCCTTGCGCCGCGACTCCGAAGCCGCGAAGAGCACGCGCAGAGGTCCAGAGGCCCGCTGCGCGTCCGTGTGGAAGCGCGTCGTGTCGACTCCTGGAGGAATGATGCGGTAGGCGCCGGGGAACACCGCCGCAGCAGCATCACGCGACGCTTCCGAGGTAGCGATGGCGGCATCCAGCGAGTCAAAGAGCCGCCGCAACTGGGGTCGCCGTGCCCAGAACGGCGTCAGGGGCTCAGGGTTGGCATGAAACGTCGCCACCAACGGGCAGCCGGCGTGTCGCAGCGCCGTCCACCCGAGTCCCGGCACGAACGGCTCGACGAGGTGAAGGAGATCGAAGTCTTCACTCTCGAGCAGGACATCTATGTTCGCCATCATGTCGGCGGGCGCCGCGATCAACTGCAGACGATCGTCCTGCACCCGGTATGTTTCGCCGGCGAAGAACTGGCGAGGGTACGGCTCATCGGGGAGGAAGAGCGTCTGTCGTTCGCCAGTCAACACCGCCCGGACCCGACCGCTAGCCTCCGAGATCCGGGCACGATTGCCGCTCGGGGCGATGAGCGTCACGAGATGGCCACGAAGCGTCAGGCGATCGACCAGGTCTTTGACCTGACGGTTGATACCCGACGACCCGGTCCACAGGAACGGTGTGAGGATGCCTATCTTACGGCTCATAGGACGCCCCCACTACTATGATGGACGGGCGCGCCTGCAGCGCGCCCCCGACTCGTGACTCAGCCCTGACGGACCGCCTGAGCACCAGGACCCTCGCCGGCGATGAACTCCTCGGTCATGCGGCGACAGACGTCGTCCGGATGCTGCACCGGCGGCGACTTCATGAAGTAACTGCTCGGACCCTCGAGTGAACCCGCGAGGCCGCGATCCTTGGCGATCTTGGCGCAGCGCACGGCGTCGATGACGATTCCGGCAGAGTTGGGCGAGTCGACGACTTCCATCTTCAGTTCGATGTTGAGCGGCACATCGCCGAAGGTGCGACCCTCCAAGCGGATGTACGCCCACTTGCGGTCGTCGAGCCACTCGACATAGTCGGAGGGCCCAATGTGGACGTTCTTGGCGCCCATGTCGTAATCCAACTGGCTGGTCACGGCGTTCGTTTTGCTGATCTTCTTGGACTCGAGGCGCTCGCGCTCGAGCATGTTGAGAAAGTCTGTGTTACCGCCGACGTTGAGCTGACTCGTACGTTCAAGCCTCACACCGCGCTCGCGCATGAGTCGGGTGAGCACGCGATGAACGATGGTGGCGCCGACCTGGCTCTTAATGTCGTCGCCGATGATCGGCATACCCGCTTCGACGAAGCGACGCTGCCAGTACGGCTCCCGAGCAATGAACACAGGAATGCAGTTGACCATGGCACAGCCTGCGGTGAGGATCTGCTCCGTGTACCACTTCGTCGCCTCTTCGCTGCCCACGGGAAGGTAGTTCACCACGACGTCGGCTTGCGTCTCACGAAGCAGGCCAGCGATATCGGCCGTCGGCCCAGGAGCTTTCTCGATGATCTGGGAGAGGTACTTGCCGAGGCCGTCGTGCGTCATGCCGCGCACGACTTTGACGTCCTTCTTGGGCACGTCGCAGAACCTGACCGTGTTGTTGGGCTTGGCGTAGATGGCCTCGCTGAGGTCTGACCCAACTTTGTTCTTGTCGATGTCGATGGCGGCGACGAATTCGATGTCGCGAATGTGGTAGCCGCCGACCACAGGATGCATGAGGCCAGGCACGAAGTCCGTCTTTTTGGCGTTCTTGTAGAACTCCACGCCCTGCACGAACGACGAGGCGCAGTTGCCGACGCCGATAATCGCCACGCGTACTGGATTGCCCAAGACTGGTGTACCTCCGCTCCCTGCGGCCAACTTTGACCGCCTCGATGCGCAGCGCCCGCGGGATTCAGATTGACGTCCTGCTGGGCTCACGATAACGCGCGAGATTATATCACGCCGGCCTCGCCCCGGGCCTGGGTCAGTCTAGTCGAGAGCCCGCAGCGCCCGCATTACATGGCGAAAGCGCGTGACGACGGTGAGCGCCGTGAGAACGGCCACCAGGTAGACGAAGAACGTGAGCATATTGACGCCGGCGATCGACACACCGCTCAGAGCAAAACCCAAGAGAAGACCGACGACGCGCTCCGGGCGAGACATGAAACCGACTTTGCACTCCACCCCCAATGCCTCTGCCCGGGCGCGCGCATATGAGACCAACTGCGCCGCGCCCAGCAAGACGAGCATCGCAACGGTCTCGTACCATCGCTCTTCGCGCGCGAAGAAGAGAATCAGACCGCTGGAGACGAGCAGTTCTGAGATGCGATCGGTAGTCGAGTCGAGGAAGGCGCCGGCCTTGGTGGTCCCCACGCCGGCCCTGGCGACGGCACCATCCAACCCGTCACAAAGCGCAGCGACGACGAGGATGACGGCCGCCCAGCCGAACTGCCCCCATATCACCAACGGCGTCGCAACAACGTGAAGAACGAGGCCAGAGATGGTGAGCATGTCTGCCGTTATGCGCCAACTGGCCAGAACGACGCCGATACTCGCGAAGAGGCGACGGGCTCCGTCCGTCCATTGAGTCTTGAGACTCGTCACCTCAATCGACCGATCCGCACACCGTGAGTTCGCATCCGTGGGACGATATCAGAGGCGGTTGAGCTCCACCACCAAGAGCGACTCTGCTCGGCCACTACTGAGTCGTGATCCGGTCCGGCTGCTGTGTGCGACCGCGAATCGCGTGATAGAGCGCCGGCAATAGCGAAAAGGCGATGATTCCCATCACCAGGAACTCGAGGTTGTGGGCGATGAACGGGATGTTGCCGAAAAGGTAGCCCGCGCCGACGAACAGAGTCACCCAAGCGCAGGCGCCGATCACATTGTATATCGTGAAATAGGCGCGATCCATACGCGAGATCCCTGCCACAAAGGGAGCGAACGTCCTGATGAAGGGAAAAAAGCGCGCCAGCGAGATGGTCTTGCCACCGTGTCTGCGAAAGAAGGCCTCCGTGCGCGCCAGTCGCTCCGCGGAGATCACGCGCGAGAAGCGTCCTGAATCGAGGATCCCTCTCCCCCACTTGCGACCGATCGAGTAGTTGACGCCATCGCCGAGAACGGCGGCGGACAACGACACAATGAGAACCACCCATGGGTTGAGGCCGCCGCCGCTCACCGCCGCGATCGCCCCGGCCGTGAACAGCAACGAGTCGCCGGGCAGGAACGGCATGATCACCACGCCGGTCTCAATGAAGATGATGAGGAACAGGATGGCGTAGATCCAGAAGCCGTAGGCGTCGACCCACGCCTTGAGCAGGACATCGGCGTGCAGAAAGAGATCAACGAAGAAGTTGACGACGTTCAGTGCGTCCTCCTGACACGGCTCCAGGGACGGCGCGCCGACCCGAGCAGCAAGCATAGCACGCAGGCAAATGGGACACGATGGTCGCCGGCGCGTATGAGCGAAGTCGCGTTCACGTTCGGTCTACGGCGGTCCGTCTTGGCGGCCGAGCGTCCCACTGACAGACGCGCAAAATGCGCCCGTCTGCAGGTGAAGAGTGAAGAAGTGGTGGGCCGTGAAGGATTCGAACCTTCGACCTTGGGATTAAGAGTCCCCTGCTCTACCAACTAAGCTAACGGCCCATTCTTGCGGGACGCCATCCTACCAGCCGCACAAGCTCTTGCCAAACGCATCCGAGACGGATGGGCTACCGCAAGAACTAACGCCGACCGGCAACCTCATACCCCTCGTCGGCGATCGCGGCCTCGATTGCTTCGAGGGTGACGTGGTCGGCGTCGTAGTCGATGCTCACCGACTTCTCAGCGACGTCCACATCGACGCTGGCAACACCGGCGAGCGCACCCACAGCGCCTTCAATGGCCTTCTTGCAGTGCATGCACGAGATCGCTGGGACATCAAGCACGATTCGCGTAGAAGTCATGTCAAGCTCCTTCCGGAGTGCGTGGCAGAAGATCGGCCACGCGATAGGCGGCGGCACGACCCTCGCCGTGATCGACGAGGACGCTCTCGGTAGAAGTTAGCAGCTCAAGAACCTTCCCGTCCCCGTCCGGCGTGGTGACGATCGACCCACGCTTGGGAGCGCGCTTGCGGAAGTCGACGTACACGCCGTGTTCGTACTTTAGACAGCACATCAGGCGGCCACAGCAGCCCGAGATCTTGGTGGGATTCAGCGGCAGGCTTTGGTCCTTCGCCATACGAATAGAGACAGGCTCCTGATCGCCGGAGAAGGTCGCACAGCAGAGCGACCGTCCGCACGGACCGTAGCCGCCAACAATGCGTGACTCGTCGCGAGCACTCACTTGCTTGAGTTCGACACGCCGCTTGACGCGTTCATTGAGGCGGCTCACCAGCTCGCGGAAGTCGATCCGCTCCTCCGCGAAGAAGGTCACCGTAAGCTTGCCGCCATCGAACGCCAGACGTGCTTCGATGATCTTCATGTCGAGATTGAGCTGAGCGACGAGCTGGCGCGCGGCACACTTGGCTTCCCGCTCGATCTCGCGATGCGACTCAAGCACCGCCTCGTCGTCGGGCGTAGCTCGGCGAACGATACGTTTCAGCCCGCGCGGTGTCTGCTCTTCGGGAACCTCGTCCGGCCCCTTCACGAGACGCCCCAGATCGGCGCCGCGCGTCGTGTCGACGACTACCATGTCGCCCGGCGTCAGCTCGAGAGTGCCGGCATCGAACTCGTAGCGCCGGCCACCACCACGAAAGACCACGCTCGCAATCCTAGGCACTCTCAGCGACCTCCTCAAAGTGCGCGAACAGCGCTTTGAATGCGAGCTTCTGATCGATATTCAAGGACAACTCCTTGCGTGTCTGACTGAGGACCGCGAGGAGACGCGCGTAATAATCTGATCCGGCCACCGCCGCAGCACACAGCTCGGCTTCGCGGTCGCTATTACAGAGTACCTCGCGGGCGCCACAGGTAACCACCCACAGATCGCGCACCCATGAGGCGAGAACATCGAGCGCATCGAGCGCGGCCGCTCGGCAGGCGCGCACTTCCTGACGACGTTGCCGCGCGGTAGCCGCCTCCTGACGCCACTTGAGCTCGCGTTTCTCTTGAAACTGACTCTCGAGCTCGACTAGGCGGCGCTGCAGGTCGTTCTGGCACGCCGTCTTGATCTCCTTTTGGTGATCCGCCAGCACTGCGATGTAGTCGTGAGCGGCCGACTCAGCCTCACGACCACCGCCAACGAGCGTCCGAGCAACGTCGAGGTAGGTACGTCGGCGATTGGGGCCGCGTGCGTCCGCAAGAAGTCGCTCGGCACGCTCGATGGAACCACCGGCAAGCCTACTCATGGTCTCCACCTCGAGGTCGGGCAGACTATGCACATTCCTTAGATGCTCGGCGATGTCCGCATTGCTCAAAGGGCGAAACTCGACCACTTGACAGCGTGAGACGATCGTCGGCAGCACACGCTCAAGATGGTCGCTGATGAGCAGGAAATGCACGTCGGGCGGAGGCTCCTCAATGGTCTTGAGCAACTTGTTTGCGGCCGCAACATGAAGCGTCTCGACCTCCGGGACGATCCATACGCGGCGCCCGCAGCCGAATGGCTTCAGGGCTAAGTCGGCGAGGATAGGCTGCACCTGCTCGACGCGAATGACGTCTCCCTCACGCTCCACGATATGTACGTCGGGATGCAGACCACGACGAGCACGTTCGCATTCAGGGCAACCGCCACAGCCGCCACACGGCGCCACCAGAGCGGCACCGAGCTCCCGGGCGAACGCCGTCTTCCCCAATCCCTCACGACCGACGAGGAGACAGGCGTGAGCTACGCTTCCCTCGGCGAGCTGCCGCGCGAAGCGCGCGCGCAAGGCCTCCTGACCGGCGATCGCGTCGAACACCCGTCCTCCCGTGCCTACTTCGCCCGCATCTCGATAACGGGCAGCACCAGCGCCGCGACCGCCTCGGCCACCGTTTCGACCCCGCCGCCGCCGTCGACCTCGCGCACGCGTTGTGGGAACTTCTCGGCAACCATGGCGAAGCCGGCGCTCACGCGGTGCTGAAACTCCACGCCCTGCGCCTCGATGCGATCCGGCGTCTTCGTCAGCCGCGCCGCGCAGACCGCGGGGTCGACACGCAGCACCACGGTGATCTCAGGCAAGACCCCCTGCATCCCGACGTGATTCACGGCGAAGACCTCGTCGATGCCGAGCCCTCGCGCCCAACCCTGGTAGGCGAGCGACGAGTCGACGTAGCGGTCGAGCACGAGAACCCTCCCCCGTGCCAGTTCCGGCTTGAGCACATCCGCGACAAGTTCGGCGCGCGCAGCGGCGTACAGCAGCGCCTCGGTCCACGGTTCGGGGTGCACCGGAGTGTGCAAGAGAAGTTCGCGGATAGCTTCGCCGCAGGCGGTTCCGCCAGGTTCGCGTATGACCGTGCCGGGCGCGCCGTGAGGGCCAACAGGGTATCCGGCCGCGACCAGACGCGCACAGAGAAGTTGCGCCTGTGTAGTCTTTCCGCAGCCGTCACACCCTTCAAGACTGACGAGCACGCCTGCGGATTGACCCACGACAGCCTCCTACTTCGGCGCGCGTCGGGTGATCACGACGCGGCCTCGCGACGCGCGCGGTACTTCTCCTTCGTCGGGCAGTCGATGTCGATGCAGAGTATCCACGGTCGGCCACGGCCCCCAGCGCCCACCACTTTGATCTCCGGCCATCCGCATTCACCACAGGTTCTTCCCGTGGGAGTGATCGTGCCGCGTTGCGGCAGAGGAAACGTTTGACCGCAGCCGCGGCGCGGACGTTCGCCCTCCGCCGTGGGGGGTGCGGGAACATCGCCTTCCTTGCCTACGCAGGCGACGAAGCGTTTGCCCGTCTTGCCGCGCAACACACGAAGCTGCCCGCCACAATTCTTGCATTCGCCCAGAGTGAGGTCGTC
The DNA here is from genome assembly GCA_041393415.1 of Thermoleophilia bacterium. GTDB lineage: Bacteria > Actinomycetota > Thermoleophilia > UBA2241 > UBA2241 > CAIXSE01. The sequence goes on from JAWKKE010000006.1 coordinate 65,095, forward strand.
AAGGACGCCGCTCTTGACTCTCTGGCGGATATCCTCGATGTGTTCGTCGAGGAGCTTCCAGGCGTGCTTCAGCATCGCTTGGCTCTCCTGCACGACCTCGTCGCGACGCATGGCGCCCTCGCTGATGCGATCCATCTGCAACTCGAGTTCGGCCGTCATCTCGCTAGAGGAGATGTCCATCGGCGCCCCTTGCATCGCAGCATCGAATCCCGTGATGAGGGCTATCCCCAACTCTGTCGGCTCGATGGGATTGTCGCGAACGTAGTTGCGATCGTAGAGATGCTGGATGATGTCGGCGCGCGTTGCCTTGGTGCCCAAACCAAGGTCTTCCATCTTCTCGATCAGCGTACCCTGACCGTAGCGCGCCGGCGGCTGCGTCTCCTTGGCCTCGCTGTAGACTCGAACGACGGCGAAGGAGTCTCCGGGCACAACCGTCGGCAGCGGCCTGTCCCGCTTCGCGGAGTACTTGTCGTAGACCTCGAGGAATCCCGGCGAAGCAACGCGACTGCCACGCGCGAGAAACGGCTCAGCGCCGATCTGAACGTCGACTCGCTGACCCTCGACCACAGCAGCGGGCATGAGTGTGGCGAGGAACCGGCGTACCACCAGATCGTAGACCTTGGCCTGGTCGCCACTCAGTTCAGCGCGGGGCACACCGACGGGATAGATGGGCGGATGGTCGGTCGTACGCTTCTTGCCGCGTGTAGGCGTGTACGACTCCTGGCGCGCCAGGCGCTTCGCCGGCTCAGCGACCGGCGCGTACGCAGCCAAGGCCTCAAGGCTGCCGCGGAGATCGAGGGACGCAGGATAGACGGTGTTGTCGGTGCGTGGATAGCTGATGAGACCGTCGAGGTACAGCGACTCCGCCGCCCTGATCGCCCGGGCCGGCGAGACGCCGACCGACGACGCGGCACTCATCAACGACGTGGTATTGAAAGGCGCCGGTGGCTGCACCTGGCGCGGCGTCGCCTTATAGTCGGTGACCTCGGAGGATGGCGCTTGCGCGCGCGCCAGCGCCGCCTCCATCGCTTCCAGAGTCGCGAACCGGCCTTGGGCGTGCGCCACTTCCAGCGCCTCGCCGTCGCGCTCGAGGTCGGCCTTGATCTCCCAATACGGCTCGGGTACAAAGGCGCGACGCTCGAGTTCTCGATCAACGATCAGGCGAAGCGTCGGCGTCTGAACACGTCCGACCGAGAGATAGTCCGATCCGTAGCGATACGAAGCGAGCGACATGAAGCGGGTGAGCACGGCTCCCCAGATCAGGTCGATGTCTTGGCGAGCGTGCGCCGCCTCGGCGAGGTTGAAATCCACCGTAGAAGGCTTTGCAAAAGCCGCCTCGACCTCCTCCGGCGTCAGTGCGGAGTAGCGCACGCGCACATGCCGATCCACAACCGGCGCAGCGACCATCGGCTTGACCGCTATCTCGCCGGGTGCCTCATCGAGAGGCGGCGCGGCGACGGCCTTCGTCCGCGCCGTACCGGCACCAGCCGTCTTCTTCTTCTTCTCAGGCTTGTCGTGCGGGTGCCGTTTGAGAGCGTCGCCGCGCAAGATCTCGAGTGCCTCGTGCCCGATGAGCTCACCCTCGCGATCGTAGTCGGTGGCGATCACAACTTCCGTTGCACCCTTGGCCGCGCTGCGCAACGCGAGAAGCGTCGTTGCCGCTCCACCGTCCACCACCCACGCGAGATCGGGGTCGACGATCATGTCACCGAGATACTTGAGGCTCCAGCGTCGGTAGGTGTTCGGGAAGACCGTCTCCATGACGTGTCCTCGAAGCCCCACAGCGACCGCCTCCTCGGCGCCCATCGTGAAGTGGTACGACTTGACTTTCTGGCGACCGCGCCCGTGTTCTTTGACGGCAACCGACTTGCCCAGAATCTCGGCGATCTTTCGCGCCGCAGAGTCCTTCTCAGTAACGATCAGCTTCACGCGACTCCCCCGCATGGACGTTGACCAGTGAAGACTTGGAAAGAAGCAATAGCGCCCGGGCCACGTGGCGAACGCATACCCTCGCTGGCGCCTAGGCGACCGCTTCGGCGGCCGCCGCGCGCGTCGCGTAGACGGCGAACACTCGATCGAGCCCGGTGATCGACAGAACGCGTTCAACTGCCGGCGTGGCGACAACCAGCGCCATGGAGCCGCCCGCGTCATGCACACGACGCAACCCGCCGATGAGCACCCCGAGCGCAGTTGAGTCGATGAAGGTCACACCGCTTAGATCGACGATGAGCGTATGCACTCCGCCGTCGAGCAGTTCGAGCATGCCCTCCTTGAAACGCGGCGCCGTGTAGATGTCGACTTCGCCGGCCAGCGTGACGATGCCGGTGGTGGCTCCTTGACGCTCGCTCGAGACGCTGAAGACATCGGTCATGACTAATTCTCCGCGGATGGCGACGCCGACGCCTTCGGCGTATTCTCCTCGATCCACGTCTCAACGTCGGCTGCGTACGGAGACTTGGGGTCGAGCTCCAGGAACTTCTTGAACGCCAGCAGAGCGGTTGACGTGTCGCCGGCGCGATCGGCCATGGTCGCCCAGTTGAAGTACGCCTGCGCATCCTTCGGCGTAAGAGCCGTGATACGCACGTATACGTCGGCCGCGTCCTGGTACTCACCGAGTGCAAGGTACGTGTCGACGATTTGCTCGAGCACGTCGACGCGCTCTTCCTTGGCATCGGCACCCTTCTGCTCGGCGAGCACCGCAACCGCCTTCTCGTAGTACGAGATAGCCTTGAACCACTCCGTGCGCTGCGCGTCTGAGCCTGACTCGAGCTGCGCCGCGCTGGCGAGATACGAGTCGCCCAGACCGCGCAGTGCGGAGACATCGTTGGGGTTGGCGGCGACGGCCGCCTCGTACTTGGCGATATCGTCGGCAATCGCCTCAGAGGCCGTCGTTGCGCCGCCACATCCAATCTGGCCGCTCAAAGGAATCATGACGATGAATCCGACCATGATGAGCGCCATGAAGGCGAATACCCACTTCTGCCACACCTTGGCGCGATTGCGATCAAGAAGCACTAGTGCATCACCTCGTCCGTGCTGCGACGCTCCGTATGCCACCAGCCGGAGGTCACTCCGCCGATCTGTACTTCGCCGGCGCGCACCCGCTCGCGAAGCTGTTCGCGCACCGCATACGCGTCTGTGCGAATGCTCTCGGCATCGAGATCGGCGTACCGGCGCTCACGGTAGAGCATACGCCCACCCACGACCGTGAAGATGATGTCGTCCTGATTGGCGCCGTAGACAAGAGCCGAGTACGGGTCGTCGATAGGCGTGAAGTGCGAACGCGAGAGATCGACGGCGATGAAGTCGGCCAGCTTGCCAGGTTCGAGGCTGCCGATCTCGTCGGCCATGCCCAACGCTTCGGCGCCACCTAGGGTGGCGATGCGCACACAGGTAGGTGCATCGAGCACCGAGACGTCGTGCTCGACGGCACGATGGAGGAACAGCATGGTGCGCATCTCGTCGAACATGTCCATGATGTTGCTGGATGCTGGGCTGTCGGTACCCAAACCGACACGAATGCCCTCGTGGAGAAGGTCGCGCAAGGGCGCAACTCCGCAGCCGAGTTTGGCATTGCTCTTGGGACAGTGGACGACGCCGACGTCGTTCGCTTTGAGAATGCGGATATCGTCGCGTGTGACGAGGACACAATGGACGGCGAGGAAGTCGGCGTCGAAGGCGTTCCACTGCTGCAGATACTTGATCGGACTGACGCCGAACGGTTGCACCAGCATGCGTTCCCAACCCATCTTCTCGCGATAGTCGTGAGCGAGTTTGCCCGAGCCGGAGCGCACGTAGGTGAGCTCGTCCTTGCTCTCCGCCACGTGGGTCATGACTTTGAGATTGCGCGCCCGCGCCAGCGCCGAGACCGCCTGATACAGACGGGACGACACCGTGTAGGGCGAGTGCGGGGTAAGCCCGACATCAATCAAAGGAGAGGCCGCAGCCTGCGCCTGATCGAGACGCTTCTCGGCCTCGGCGATCGTCTGCTCGACGCGCGTGTCGTCGATACCGAAGATCTCCAGATAGACTCGGCCACGTAGTCCGGCTTCGCTCAAGGCCGTCAGCGCGGCGCCACCGTAGCTCGTGTCGGCGAGCGTCGTGATGCCCGAGGAAATGGCCTCGACGGCACCCAAACGAGCACTCACAAGGTACTCGTCTGGCGTGAGCGCCGCCTTCACGTCGATCAGCCGAATGATCCAGTCACCGAAGTCGAGATCGTCGAGGATGCCGCGAAACGATGTGTACTCGACATGACTGTGACAATTGACAAAACCGGGCATGATAATGGCACGACCGACGTCGACGACGGTCGCCGATGGGTAGGCGGCAAGCAGTTCGGGAGCAGAGCCCAAACCGAGGATGCGTTCACCGCTCACCGCCAAGGCGCCGTCGGCGAGCACCGGCGCAGACACCGGCAGGACCCAGTCCGCACGGAAGATAGTAATGTCGTTCGCAGAGGAACTCATCGTGTCCAGTGGTTGGGGACGTGCGCAGATTACTGTCGCCGAAGGAGTATAGGTGAGGGCATCGCAGACTGGCAAACAGTGACCGCTGACACTCTGTCCCGGGGAAAACAACTGTGCACGCTATCCACCTGACTCACGCCCGTCGCGGTCTCCTGGCCGCACCGTGCACCACATGCACGTGGTGGCAGAGCACTCCTGGCGTACGCACGGCGCCAGAGGCACGCCCCGCCTGGGAGCGAGCGATCGAAGACGACGCAGGGCTCTTCGGTCTCATCCTCCTCGATGGTGACGCCGTCATCGGCTACATGCACACGGCGGCACCACGCTTTCTGCCGCGCGTTGCCTGCCTGCCCGCGGGTCCTCCGTCGGCCGACGCGTACGTCCTCATGTGCGCCTACTTCCACGACGAGGAGTACCTGCGCGGGTTCCAGTTCCTCCTGCAGGAAGTCGCGGCCGCGCTCAAAGGCCAAGGCGTGCCGGCGCTGGAGGTATTCGCGCGACGCCATTCGCCGAATACTGCACCCTTGTGCGGCTACATCCGCGACGTCAACCTCTTCCAGCGCGACGTCCTCGAAGGAGCTGGCTTCCGCGTCGTGCGCGTCTGCGGTGAGATTGCTCGTCTCCGCCTTGACTTGGGCACCCTAGTCGACGCGCCGCGTCGCAGCGCGCGCTGGGAACTGCGCGCCGACGGAGGTATGGCAGCACAACCCACGTAGCGCGGCGGCCTCCTAGCGGAAGAGCCGCGGCAGACGCTGCTTCCAGTCCACAGGGAGCACGGCGTCAAGCGCGTCGTCGATCGTCACGATGCCCACCGGGCGATGCTCGTCGTCGACGACGGGGATTGCGAGGAGGTCGTACTTCGTCATGATGCGGCCGACCTCCTCTTCGTCGGCGTCGGCGGATACGTCGACGACGTCATCGTCCATGATGTCGCCCAGCACCGTCTGCGACTCAGCGAGGACAACGTCGCGCAGTGTCGTGGCGCCGACGAGACATTCGCCGTCGTCGACGAGGTACAAATACGCCATGGCGTACTGCGCTGGACGCTCGCGCCGGATCCATTCCAGCGCCTCTTCGGCGCTCATCGCGACCGGCAACGCGACAAAGTCGGTCGTCATCAGCGAGCCGGCCGTGTGCTCCTTGTGACTGGCCAGCACACGAAGATCCTCCTCACGCTCATCCGGAAGGCGCGCCAGCAGCTCCTGTGCAAGCTCGTCGGGAAGCGCACTCACCATGTCGGCGGCACGGTCGGCCTCGATCTCGGCGAGAACCGCCGCGGCGCGCTCCAGCGGCATCTCCTGCAGCGCCGCCGTGCAGAACGCCGGGTCGAGTTCCTGCAGCGTGTCGGCGGCAAGTTCTGTGTTGAGCGCCGCCAGCACAGCCGCGCGCTCGCGTGGCCCCACCTGGCTCACAACCTCGGCGATGTCCGCCGGATGAAGCTCCGCCAGTTCGGCGAACGACTCCACGAAGTTGAGTCGCGAGAGACGCAGAGCTATGAGATTGACATCGCGCCAAGGGACGAAGTCACCACTGCGGCGAGCGAGCCGGCGAGTCAGGAAGCCAAGCCCGATGCGCCGCGCAAGCGCCAGCGAGCTGGCGTCAACACCGTGCACAACGAGTTCGCCCGCCAGCGGCTGCAAGAGCACGTCCTGGACGCGCACGAAGACCCGTCGCCGCATGTCGAGGACCTGGTTGTCGAGAACCGATTCGACGAGCGCCAGTTCCTCTCCGCTGAGCGACGCCGGCTTCAGGGCGGCGGCGTCGCAGGAAAGGTGCAGACATTCGCCATCGACGTCGATCTCGGCGACCTGATCCCAGGAAGCCCGCAGCTGATCTTCGCCGTGATCAATGAAGACGCCGGTGACGACCGGCGCGTCTTGGTTGGCGCGAGCGACGACATCGAGAAGCTCGCCGACAGACGCGCCGTCGCGATCGACGACGCGCATGTCTTCGAGTTCCGACAGGGCTAACGAACTCGGTCCGTCATCCAACGGGCGACGCACATCCTCTCATCAAACCAAGCGTGGGCGGCGAGGATACTCGCCGCCCACGCCAACGTCAACGGCAGCGGGCTGCCGGCGGCGCCGTGCCGCCTCTTAGCGCGCCACCACGAGAACGACCGTGGCGCCCGCCTCCAATTGGGTACCGACCTCGGGGGAGACGGCGATCACCGTCCCGGCAGGCTGATCGCTCGTGCGACGTTTGAGCGTCACCTCGTACCCGGCGGCCTGCAGCGTCGCGACAGCCGTCGCGGCGTCCATAGAGTAGACGTTGGGAACCACGTCGACGCTGGCTATGTCGCTCGCCGACGGCGTTGGCGTCGGCGTCGGAGTCGGCGTCGGCGTCGGCGCGCCGCTCGAGACGACGATATCGACCGCGGTTCCCCTGTCCACCTTCTGCTCGGCAACCGGACTCTGACGAATCACGAGTCCGGCAGCGACACTCGTGCTCTGCTCTGTGGTTACAGTACCGAGAATGAGATCCTGCGCTTCCAACGCGGCCTTGGCCGCCGATTCGGTCATGCCAACCACGTCTGGAACCACCGCCAGCGTCTCACCGCTGCTCACCCAGAAGGTCACCGTCCCGCCCCTGTCGACCTTCTCTCCAGCAGCTGGATCCTGCTTGTACACAGTTCCCTTGTCGACCTTGTCCGACTTACCCGACTTCTGAACGCTGTTGAGCCCTTGCTCGCTCAGCCACTCCCTGACTTCGCTCGGCGTCCACCCGGTGAAGTCGTCAAGCTCCACCGTCGCAGGGCCTTTGCTGATCCAGAGCTCGACGGTGCCGCCGTCGCGCAACTCCGTGCGTGCCTCCGGCTCCTGCCGGGTGACGAGTCCTTCCGCGTACTCGTCGGAGAACTCCTCGCCACTCACAGACGCCACGAACCCCGCGTCCTCGAGCATGGCAACGGCGACGTCGCGCTTCTCACCAACCACCGACGGCACAGTGTCGCCACCACCCAACGCATGAACAATCCCGTAGGCCGCGCCCGCAATCGCCAGCACGAGGATGGCGACCAGCAGGATGATCGGCCAGGCGCGCTTGCGCGGCCGCCCTTCGTCCTCATCGTCGAGCGCAGCCGGCGGCGCGGCGGCCATGACTCGCGTGCGCTCGCCCTCAGCGTTGTGGGCCGTAGCCTCAAGTGATCCGCCCACGAGTGCGGAGCGCAGATCGCGTGCGAATGCCTCGGCGGTTTGATAGCGATCGTCGCGGTTCTTGGCGATCGCTTTGAGCACGATCTGATTGAGCGCATACGGCATCCCCGGCACGATCGTCGAAGGCTCCGGGGGCGCCTCGTTGACATGCTTCAACGCCACCGTCACGGCCGTATCACCCGTGAACGGCACGCGTCCGGTCAGCATCTCGTAGAGAACGATGCCGACGGAGTACACATCCGAGCGCTCGTCCACCGGAAGACCCTGCGCCTGCTCGGGTGCGAGATATCGCGCCGTCCCGAGAATGGACCCGGCCTCCGTCATCCCCGAATCGCCGGCTCTGGCGATGCCGAAATCCATGACTTTGACGTTGCCGTCGCCATCGAGCATGACGTTCTGAGGCTTGATATCGCGGTGGATGATGCCCTGCCGGTGAGCGCTCGTCAGCGCCGAGAGCAGCTGCAACGTGAGCCGCACGGCGTCGTTGCCCCCCAAGCGCCCTTGCCGACGAATGAACTCCTTCAGAGTCTCGCCCTCGACGTACTCCATGACGATGTAATAGGCACCGTCCAGCTCGCCCCAGTCGTACACGCTGACGATGTTGGCGTGATTGAGACCGGCGGCCGCCTTGGCCTCACGACGAAACCGCTCGACAAACGTCGGATCCTGCAGCAGACGCTGCAGGAGCACTTTGATCGCGACCCGCCGCCCTAGCGTGAGATCTTCGCAGAGGTAGACGTCGGCCATGCCGCCGCCACCGATCTTGCGGATCACGCGATAGCGACCACCGACAACCTCATCCGGCTGAAACACGTCACTCACGCTCCTCTACCTCACTCCCCGACTTGGACTTCTCCTGCGCCTTACTCACGGCAGCGACGCCTGCGCAAGCGCCGACTTGAGCACTGCGGCGGCGAGCGGCGCCGCCGTCTCGCCGCCGGTAGTCTGTACACCCTCGACGACGACCGCTACCGCAACCTCTGGTTCGTCCGCAGGAGCAAAGGCGATGAACCACGCCAGGTTGGTGCCGTCACCACGCTCTGCGGTGCCGGTCTTGCCGGCCACCGAGACGCCCTGAAGGGCCGCACTCGTTCCTGTTCCCGAACTGACCACGCGTTTCATCATAGCTGTCAGTTCGGCGGCGGTGTCCGAATCCATCGCCGTTGTCCACACTTCTGGCGAAGCATGGCGCATCACGGCGTTGTTCGGAGCGATGATGTCGCGAACGACATATGGCTTCATGACCTTTCCGTCGTTCGCCACCGCTGCGGCAACGAGTGCCATTTGCAGCGGCGTAGCCAGTACCTGCTCCTGACCGCACGCTGCCCACGCGACGGCCAGATCGTCCATCGCCGCATCGGTAGGCAGCAGTTCGCCATCACCGTAGCGACCGCTGGCCGCAACCTCACCGTCCGGCAGAGTCAAGGGCGGCACACCGTAGAAACCGAAGTCCGTCATTACCTCGACCAGCCGCTCGCGGCCGACGTCGTTACCCACCTTCCCGAAGGTAGTGTTGATCGAGTACGTCAGCGCCTCGCTGAAGTCGTGGGCGCCATAGACTTCGCCCCCGTAGTTCGTTACCTTGCCGCCCCCGACTCGATAGGTGCCGGTGTCCACGAACTGCGTCGTCGGCGTGACGACACCCTCTTCGAGCCCGGCGGCAGCTGTCACGACTTTGAACGACGATCCAGGCGGATAGAGACCCTGTGTGGGACGATTGAGAAGCGGAGCGCTCGCGGCAGCGTTGAGTTCATCCCAGTCCTCGTCGAGCGTGCTGAGATCGTAGGTGGGCGACGACGCGGAGGCGATGATCGCCCCACTCGAAGGATCGAGGGCGACGATAGCGCCGACCTTGCCCTCCAGTGCCGTCTGCGCCACCTTCTGCACCGCCGGCACGAGCGTCAGGGCGAGACTGGCGCCCTCCTGCTGGCGACCGAGAAGCTGATCGACCCAGCGGCGCAGGGTCAGATCGTCCGATTGCCCGCTCAGTTCGGCGTTGAACTCGCTTTCGAGGCCGCTGCGACCGTACCTGGCGCTGCTGTAGCCGATGAGCTGTGCAGCCAGCGAGCCCTGCGGATACTGGCGGTAGTAGTACCCGGAGCGGCGTTTCGAGGTCGCCAGGACGGAGTCGTCGAACGCAATGATGTCGCCGCGCTTGATCTTCAACTCCTGGGCAAAGCTGCGCTTGTTCTCCGGCCGCTGGGCATACCAGTCGGCGCGCACACCCATGATCCAGGTGAGATTGACCACGACGGCGATGAAGAGCACGACGCCGATCAGGAAGATGCGCGTGATGGCCTGATTCACATCTTCACCCTAGCCGCGCATCGCCAAGCGCCGGCGCTCTCGTGGAGTTCCTTCGCGTAACACCTGTGCTCGATGCGACACCATGAGAAGGAGGGCAACCAGCACCAAGTTGGCCGTGATCGAACTGCCGCCGTAGCTCATGAACGGCAGCGTGATACCCGTCAGCGGAATCATGCGTGTGACCCCGCCCAGAATGATCAGCGTCTGGATGGCGAAGGCCACCGCAAGACCAGCGGCGAGCAGCTTCGAGAAGCCGTCGGCAGCGGTGACGGCAATCCGCACTCCCCGCCAGAAGAAGAGGAGGAAGAGCAGGATGATGCCGGCGGCGCCAAGCAGCCCCATCTCGTTGGCAAGCGCCGCGAAGATGAAGTCCGTCTGCATATCCGGAACCACGGGCTGCCCGCTGCTCCAGACGAGAAAACCGCGACCAAACCCGGCGCCGAGAATCCCACCGTCGGCGATGGTGAACAGCGACTGGAGCAACTGATAGCCCGTGGTATCCGCGTACGACCAGGGGTCCAGCCAGATTCGGAAACGGTCTTGCACGTGCGGCACCACGGCGATCGCGGCGGCGGCAGCGACGGCGAACAAGCCGCCGCCGAGCACAACATACACGACCCGCGACGTCGCCATGTAGATCAGCGACACGAAGATGGCCATGAAGAGAAGCGCCATGCCGAAGTCCTTCATGAGGACGAGCATGGCCAGTGAAAGCACCCACATGAGGAGGAGCGGCCCAAAGTACTTCGTTGCCGGTACAGGGACGCCGAGAACGTTGCGCGTCGGCGTCGAAAGCAGGAGCTTCTTGTCGTTGAGGTAGCCCGCAAGAAAGACGACGATTGCCAGCTTGGCGAACTCCGACGGTTGGATCGAAAACCCGAAGGCGTGAATCCAGAGCTTGGAGCCGTTGATCGTGGTGCCGGCGACGATCGTCACGACCAGGAGCACCAGGCCCACGGCGCCGATAATGTAGCGGTAGCGATCCAGCAGCATGTGATCGCGCACGACGAGAACCGTCAGGGCGAAGAGGACCGCGCCGACTATCAGCCACTGTCCCTGGAGCAGGGCCAACGCCGGCTTGATGCGAAAGATCTCCGCCAGTCCGAGTGCCGCCAGAAGAGCGGCGATCGGCAGGAGATAGGCGTCGGCCTGGGCCAGCCGCACGCGCACCAGGACATGCAGGGCCAGGAAGATCGCCACGTAGATGCCGCCGTACATGAGGCTCTCGCGGTTGATCTCTTTGAAGCGGCCCGCGTAGACAGAGACGTAAGCAGCGATGCTGATGACTCCTGCCAGAACGAGGAAGACGAACTCCAGATTGCGCCGGCTCACGGCCACATCCCGAGATCGCGACCGAGGTCCATGACGCCCTGCTCCCCATGCAAGGACTGCTCGTCGACGAGCACGCGTTGTTCCAGGGCAAGCGTTGAGTAGAGTCGCGAGCTCGAGCGATAGCGGGCATGCAAGGGCAATGGACCGACCTCGTACGGCAGGCCGCTATTGACGACCAGTCGATCGTCGCTGACGGTGATGAAGAAGACCGTACTGAGGATGACGGCGCCGGCGAGACCGACAAGCGTCGCGACCGCGAGCAGCGCAACCAGGAAGCCGAACCGGCGGCGGCCTCGCCGCGGAAGCGGATCTTCCGGTGCACCGCCGTCGTCCGGCGACGCGATCTCCTCCGTCTTCTCTTCGTCGACGGCCTCCGCCGCGGAAGCGGAAGCGCGGTCCGGAGCCGCGGCGTCTTCATCGTCTACACGCACAACGAGCGCCGTGATGTTGTCTGGGCCGCCCTGCCGGCGGGCCTCGGCGATCAGCCGCTCGACGGCCATATCCACGTCGGCGACTGCGAGCGCACCGGCGATAGCCGCCGCACTCACGGGTCCGCTCAAGCCGTCGCTACAGAGGAGCACGACGTCGCCGGCGACGAGATCCACGGAGAGCTCGTCGATCTTGACGGCGGGCTCCGTACCCAGCGCTCGACTGAGGATGCTGCGATGGGGATGAACGGCGGCTTCCTCAGCGGTGAGCCTGCCGGAGCGCACAAGCTCGCCCACCAGCGAGTGATCCTCGCTCACCTGCACGAGCACGCCGTCGCGCAGAAGATAGGCACGACTGTCACCGATGTGGACGAAATGCGCAACGGCCGCCTCGAGGCGCATGGCGGTGAGCGTGGTCCCCATGCCGGTCAAGTCACTGTCGCCGCGCGCCCTCTCGAAGACAGCGGCGTTGGCCGCCTGGGCCGCGGCGAGAAGCGAACGCCCGGCTTCAATCTCCGCCACCAAAGTCTGCGCGGCGAGGCCGCTGGCGATCTCGCCGGCTTGCGCGCCGCCCATGCCGTCGCAGACGGCGAACAGCGGCGGCGCGACGACGAAGGTGTCCTCGTTCGTCTTGCGCTGCAGACCGATATCGGTGAGACCACTGTGGCGAGAGACAAGCGTCACGGCAATCTAGTCCTCGAAGCGAAACACGGTGTCGCCGACACGCACGCGAGCCCCGGAGGCAAGCCTAGCCACCGCAACACGTTCGCCGTCCACAAACGTACCGTTGGTGCTCCCGAGGTCTTCGATCGTCCATTCTGCGCCCGCGCCGACAAGACGCGCGTGTGTGCCGGAGACAACCGTCTCAGAGACCACCACGTCATTGGCGTCCACACGTCCCAGCGTCAGGCTGCCGTCCAGCAGATACTCGGTACCGAGAGCGAGAACGGGGCTCTCCTCCACGACCAGTCGAGGCCGAGGAGAGCGTCCGTAGTCGACGGGCGTCTGCCACGTCGCGACCCCGGGATGCGGCAGACTCGCCGGTCCAGGCCCACCCATGGCCACTTCGGGCGTGCCCGCAGCCGCACGCACGTTCGCGACGGCGGATCGCACGATGCGCCACACGAAGACGTAGAGCAACACCAGTATGGCAACTTTGAGGATGAGCAACACGATATCGATCACAGGCGTCTCCTCTGCGGAGAACGATGGCCGCAGCGCGCGGCGAAGGTCGCCCTACGGTAAGAGCTGGAAGACGAACTCCGTTGCACCCACTTGAATGCGATCGCCGTGCTGCAGAACGGCGCATTTCGCATTCTGCCGATTGACCCGCAGTCCATTCGTGGAGCCAAGGTCGCGCACCACGTAACCCTCTTGCTGACGCCGAATCTCGGCGTGTTCACGAGAGACGTTGGGATCCTCGACGACAATGTCGCAGCGTCGACTGCGACCAAGCATGGTGACAGTCTCCTTGAGCTCCCACTCACCGTGCGGACCACGAAGGACCGCGCGACGCGCCGCCGCCGCTGGGGCGGCCACCGGCGCCGGCTGTTGATACAGCACCGTTTGGTCAGCCCTTGGGCCGGGCGCCGGAGAAGCTGGGACGACTGGCGCCTCGGCGACCGCGCCACGAGCGCCGGCCGGCTCACTGACCGTCCGCGTACCAATGCCGAATTCGCCCACGCGCAGGTCGTCGTCGCGATGCAACTCGATGCGCGGCGACGCCACCAGCGTCCACCCTTCGCGCTGCGCATATGCCACGACATAGCTGCTGAGCTCGGCCTTGAGCGAGTCCGCGAGCGCCACCAGTTGCTCGTAGTCGGCCCGCCCGAGATACACATCGAACTCGTTGGGAACGTAGACGTTTGCCACACCGACCGACTTGTGATCGGCCATCTCCTTGGCCAGCTTGTGTGCAATCTCCACCGGCTGGACGCTCGACTTGAAGGCGCGACCGAAGCCACCTTCTACGGCGCCCTCAAGCTTCTTCTCGATACCCCTGAAGATACCCATCGTCGAGCTCCTCCGGCCGATTGCCGGCCACCACTGCCAACGGCAAGAGTATCACGCTCGCTGCTGCGGCCACGTTGAGCGCCAGCGGAGTGAGCGAAAGCGCGTCACCCCAAGCGGCGCCGGGCACCAACGAGTAGACGAGATAGACGCCCGCGAAGCTCAACGCCCACACCCACAAGCGCACTTCGGTGCGCACGCAGGCGAACGCAAAGCCCAACAGAACCGCCAAGCACGCCCAGACCGCGGCTTGCAGAACACAGGCCGGGGTGAGAACGACGCCGGCCAGTGCGGTGACCACCGCCAGCGGATTGTCGGCCCCCGCAAGAGCAGACCCGACAGCGGGATACGACTGATACATCGTAAATGGGCCGGTTTGACCGGCCAGCGCGAGATACAGAAAGACCCCGGCGCCAGCCCATGCAGCGGTGAGTGGGCCGCGAATGCGACCCAGAATAGGCGCCCCCGCCGGCGCCAGCAGCACGAGGTAGGCCGGTGCCAAAGCCAGGGCCAGCGCCGGCCACAGCACGACCACGGGCCGCGAACGCGCGAGGAAGAAGGCGACGAGGGCGCCAACGAGATACACGACCCCCACGCTGAGCGAGACATTGAAGACCGGGAAGGCGAGAATGCCCAGCAGCCACGCGAGTCCGGCCCTCGGCATGACGGCCCACAGGCCGGCGGAGAGAGCGATCAGCGGCAGATCCCAACTTGTCGGATACGCCGGTAGCGCGCGCAACACGACCGCGCAGACGACAACGGCGAGCACGGCGCCGCCGACGCGCTCCAGGGCGGCGCCGCCACGCAAGAGAGGACTGGCGAAGCTCTGGAGACGGCGCCAGCGACGGCCGTGAAGAACGCCGTCGTCGAGTACGGTGCGCAACGACTCGGCCAGCGCCGCCGCGCTCGGGCGACTCGCGGGCCGAACGGCGCACGCGGCATCGATGAGCTCGACAACGTTGCGCGGCAAGTCCGGCCGCAACGTCGCCAGCGAAGGCAGTCTCCCGGCGGCGACGTTGGCCATCGTCTGCGCCGGCGTGTCGCCGCGCAGGGGATGCCGGCCCGCCAGTAACTCGTAGAGCACGACGCCGGCCGAGTAGACATCGGTCGACGGTCCCACTCGCCGACCGTTGGCCTGCTCGGGCGACATGTACGCCACCGTCCCGATGACGTCGCCGTCCTGCGTCAGCGTCTCCGCGTCGAGAAGCAGCGCGATACCGAAATCCATGACCTTCGTACGACCGTCACGATCCAGCATCACATTCTGCGGCTTGATGTCGCGGTGCACGACTCCCTGACTGTGCGCGTAGGCCAGCGCTTCCAGGAGTTCCGCTCCAACCGCCACCACTCCCGAGTCGCTCAACGGACGGCTCAGATGTGCCAGCGCCTCGCCCTCGACAAGTTCGCAGACAAGGTAGCTGTGTTCGCCGTCGCCGAACCAGTCGTAGAGCGCCACGATGTTGGGGTGCTCGAGCGTCGCCGCCGCCTGCACCTCACGCAGGACGCGACCCTTCATGGCGTGCGTCTCTTGCACGACCTTGAGGGCAACGCGCTGCGCGGATTCGCGGTCCTCAGCTTCGAAGACCTCGGAGAACCCGCCGCTACCGATCTGGCGGATCAACTCGTAGCGGTCGCGCCAATCCAATCTGAGTGGTGTCGTATTCTGAGCTGCGACAGGCATCGCGGGAGTCTCGGCTGCATTCCTTCGTAAGGATATTCGGTATGGTACAATCCGATCCCTGTGTGAGCCGCTGGGCGAGTGGCGGAATTGGCAGACGCGCTAGGTTCAGGGTCTAGTGCACGTACGTGCATGCGGGTTCAAGTCCCGCCTCGCCCACCAGCCTACTAGAAACAGGAGCGTGCAGAGTGGATCGTTCTGAGGGCGGCGCCGATGGCGCCCAAGCAAACGTTCCCGGCGCAACTGACGGCTCGACCCCCGCTCGTCAGCGGCAGCGACCCAGCCGTCGCCGAACCCGCATCCAGCGCATCGCCATTCTGGCCGCCGTCTTCGTCGTCATCGTCTTCGTTCTAGCGCTCGTGCTGCGCAGTTGCCAGCACAACCGCAAAGTCGACGCCTACCGCACCTATCTCGGCTCCGTTTCGACGGCCATCGACGACTCCGCCGCACTCTCCAAGCAACTCAACCAAGTGGTGAGCAACCCCACCAAGTACTCACGCGAGGAACTCATCGCCAAGCTCGACGAGTTGAGCGCCAAGCAGCAAGAGATCTCTTCGCGCGCCGAAGGCTTCGAGCCGCCCGACACGTTGAGCGCCGAGCAGCAAGTGTTCGCCGAGGGCATGGCCGTGCGCGCCGAGGGCTTCAAGCTCTTCCAGGCAACCGTCCTATCGAGTCTCGAGAACGAGACCGTGAACCCCAACAAGGTAACTGCCCTCGCGGGGTACTTCTCCGGGCCGGATGCCTACTATATGAGCCGCTTCTACACACAGACCAGGACCATCATGAGCGAGCAGGGCGTCACCGACGTCGCCGTGCCTACCGCCAGTCAGTACTTGACCGCCAAGACGTTCGAAAGCGACAGCATCGAGGCCATGCTCAACAGCGTCGGTACTTCAACCAAGCTCGTGGGTCGCCACGGCGTGGCCCTCGTCGGAGTTGCCGCCCAGCCCGAGAACGTCGAACTCAGCACCTCGAAGACTACCGACGTCAAGGCGTCGGCCGAACTCGCCTTCGAAGCCCGCGTGCAGAATCAGGGCGACGCAGACGAGGCCAACGTCGTCGTCAAGGGCGAGATCACCCTCCCAGACGGCAGCGTTCTCGAGAAGTCGGTCACGATCGAGTCCATCGCTGCCGGCAAGACCGCGACCGCCTCTCTCTCCGGCTTCCAGATCCCCGGGGAGGCACTGGGAAGAGTCTCGACGCTCAAGATCACCGCAGGACCAGTGCCCGGCGAGTCGGTGAAGACGAACAACTCCGGAAGCTTCAAGATCCAGCTTCAACTCGAGTAGTCACGCTTGGATGCCCTGCGTGACATCGCCCCGTACGTGGCGCTGGCCACAGCGGTAGTCTCACTGGTTCTCCTCGTCCTCCTCGTCGTGGTCTGGATCTCACTGCGTCGCCTCCGTCGTTCCCAGGTAGTCATCCTCGGGCACCACGGCGAACGCGACCTCGTCGAGCACGTCGTCGCACTCGACGAGCAGGTGCGCAACATGCGTGAGGCGGTCGAGACCATGACCCACGATCTCGACCGCTACAGCCGGCGCCTCGATCGCACGATCACACGCAAGGCGCTCGTACGCTTCGACGCTTTTCGCGAAGTCGGCGGCGAACAGAGCGCGTCGCTGGCGCTCCTCGACAGCCACCGCAGCGGCATCGTCCTCAGCACCATCGCTGCACGCGATTTCGCGCGCGTGTACGTGAAGCACCTCGAACACGGCATCCCCGACCGCGAGCTCTCGCCGGAAGAAAACGAGGCAGTGTCGCTCGCGGTCCCGCTCGCGGACGCCCCACCTATTGAGGACGCGCACTCGGCCACCTGATACGCTACAGGCTCACCCGCACCAGCAATCGAGCCCTGGAGTCGACGTGGCAGCAGGTAACAACAGGATCGCCTTCCTGGGTCCGGAAGGAACGTTCACCGAAGAGGCGCTACTCGCCAGCCGACCGGATCCGAGTCTGAATCCCTTCCCCCATCCCACCATCCGCGAGGTGATGGAAGCGGTCCGCTCTGGCGACGCAGCGCTCGGCATCGTGCCCATCGAGAACTCCCTCGAGGGTTCGGTGGCGATCACACTCGATCTCCTGGCCTTCGACTTCGACGAGCTCTTCATCTGCGGCGAGACGGTCCATCCGATCCGTCACCAACTCATCACGCGCTCGCCCGTGGCGCTCGATCAGATCACCAAAGTCATCAGCCACCCGCATGCCTACGGGCAGTGCCGGCAGTTCCTCTCCACCCACCTGCCAGGCGTCGAGCACGAGGCCGCCAATTCCACCGCGGATGCCGTGCGCATCGTCAGCCGCGTCGACAGACCGTGGGCGGCGATCGGCAACAAACTTGCCGCCGACATGTACGAGTGCCTCGTGCTGCGGGACAACATCGAGGATTCGCTCGAGAACGAGACGCGCTTCGTCTACCTGAGCACGACGCCCGCCCCGCAGGACTTGGATGCCCTGTACAAGACGAGCCTTGTCTGCACCATCGGCGCCGACCAACCCGGCAGCCTGCTGCTCATCCTCTCAGAGTTCGCGCACCGCTACATCAACCTCACCAAGGTGGAGTCGCGCCCGTCGCGCGAGGGCTTGGGCAAGTACATCTTCTTCATCGACATCGAAGGGCGCATGACCGATCCCGCGGTGGAACAGGCGCTCAAATGCCTGGCATGCAAGCTGCCGTGGGTTAAGGTCTTCGGCTCGTTTCCGACGTGACGACTCCTCAAGCACCGGGGCATACGCCTCGTCTCGCAACGGAGGCGGGACCGTGGACGTAACCCTCGTCGTCGTTCCCTACGACCTCGGCCGCGCCGAAGTGGGTAGCGGCCGCGGTCCACGCGCCTACCTCGAGTGTGGCGCCGTCGACGCGCTCCGACTCTGCAGTCACGACGTTCAGATCGCGCACGCGGAGCGCCGCCACGAGTTCCGCACCGAACTCGATGCAGTCCTCGACGTCAACACCTCCGTCGCCGCCCACGTCGCCGCGGCAGTGCATGCCGGACGCCTGCCGATCGTCCTGGCCGGCAACTGCAACGCCGCGCTTGGCGTTCGGGCCGGCCTGCTCACCGGCAAGCCATACCCGTTGGGCGGGCTTCCAGCGCTCGCCTGGTTCGACGCTCATGGCGACTTCAACACCCCGGAGATCTCGCGCAGCGGCTACCTCGACGGAATGCCGCTCGCCATGCTCACCAACCGCGCCCACCCTCAGGCGTGGACATCCCTAGGCGGGTGGCCGCTGCCCGAGCGACTCGCTCTGCACGTGGGCGCGCGCGATGTCGACCCCGCCGAAGAGGTATCTCTGCAGACCTCGACCGTCCTCACAGTCGACGCGGCCCAGATCGCCCGCGCCGGCATCGGCCCCGCACTCGTGCCGGCCCTCGATGAACTGGCTCTGCGTGCAAACGACCAGACCGCGGATCTTCCGCCGCTTCATCTGCACGTCGACATCGATGTGCTCGACCCGGCCGTAGCTCCCAGCGTCATGTTCCCGGCGCCAGGCGGACTGACCCTTGCAGATCTCCTCAGCGCGATCGACATGATTGGCGCTCGCTTCCGACTAGAAGCACTCTCACTGGCCTCCTTCTTGCCGGGAGGCGCGGGCGACGGCACCACCTGCGCGGCGGGCACGGCAATCATGGCCACCGTGGCGAGCATCGCCGCAGCCTCGTAGCACTGCCTCTAGTGATACACGTAGAGGCGCTCGCCGATCGCCGTGCGTGTGTAGACCCAGTCGGCGACCCACATCGGCTCACGCACGCATCCATGACTGGCAGGGTATGGCGGGACCGGGGCGTAGCCGTGAATCGCGAAGTTGCCGTAGAACCCCATGGTCCGGAAGAGAATGCCGCCGTACCCTGAGGTCGTGTAAGGGTGCTTCTGCTGAATGCGGAAGCTGCCCTCCGGCGTGTTTCCGGTGGCACCGGTAGAGACCGCGATCAGTCCGCGGACAGCCCCGCCGCGCACCACCATGAGAATCTGGCGGCGCTTGTCGACCTCGAGATGATCGTACGGCTGCGCATAGCGAGGCTTGACGGCCTTGACAGCAGCGAGCTTGCGCCAATCGTCGTTATCGAACACGTATGTGCGCGGTAGCCCGTACGCCTTCTGGAAAGCCACCACGGCGTCGGCACAAGCGGCCGTGAGCGTGGTGCCGACAGACGGCACGCGTATCTTCAGTTGTTTCAGCGCGCTCATGACGCCGCGCACGTGTTCGCCGCGCGATCCAACCGCGAGTCGTCGCGTCTTGGCACGCAGGGTCTTGCCGATGGAACGGCCACGGAGACCATCGGCCGAACTCACGACCGTGCGCACCTCGAACGTGCCGATCCCGCGCATGGGCAGATCGAACGTGGCCGCCCCATTGCGCACTCGCTTCTTGGCGCGGTAGACGACCTTCTTCTCATGCGTCAGCGTGACCGTCAGCGTGCCGCTGAAGGACGCCGGACGGACCGTAACGCGGAACGGCAGCTTGAGAAACGGAATCGCTGTGCCGTACGAGAACGATACGCGCGGCTTGACGGCGAGCTCCCGCGGCGCACTCGCCGTGCCGTTCGACTGCAGACGCGCAACGACTTCGCCGCCGCGCTCGGCGGTGAAGACCGCCTCGAAGCGGCCCTCACCGTCGACGCTGGCGCTGGCGACGTCGACGCCGCCCAGCGCCACGATCACGGTCTCGCCCGGCAGCGCCGGTGTTACCTTGCCGGAGACCGTGACGTCCTCCCCGTAGCGCGCCACAGCCGGCGACAGCGTGCAACTGACACCGACCGTCGGCGTAGGTTCCGCGGAGGGCGACGCCAACGGCTCCGGCTGAACCGATGCGCCTGCTGGAGAAGGCAGCGGCGAAGCGGCGAGCACATCGGCCGGAACCACCAGCGCGGCCAATGCCGGCAGGGTCGCAGCCAGCAGAATCAAGGCGCACGTGAGCAGCGCGAAACGCGTGCCGCGCGCTGCGCGTTGAGTGCTCGTAGTCCTCATCTCTCGCCCCTCCCCCGCTACTCCGCCTCGTGACTCAGGACGCGAGCCTAGCATGCGGCCGCGCCACCCGTCGAGGATCACGCGCAGCGTCTGACGCCGCTCGCGGCAGCGTTCGCCAACCTATCCGCATGACCCGCCTGGGAAAGGCGCCCCGCTGTCGAGTAGGCCGGTACCGACGGCGACGATCAGGCCGGCGGCGAGACCACAGCGTGGCGCAACCGAGCCAAGGTCGATGTACTCGTCGGGTGAGTGATCGTCGCCGCCCACCGGCCCCAGTCCGTCGATCGTCGGGATGCCGGCTTCCGCCGTCCAGCAGCCGTCGCTCATGCCGCCCGTCGTCTGCCCGGCGAGAGCGAGCCCCAAAGCGTCACCGATGACGACCGTCGCCTGTGCCAGGCGACGCACGGCAGACGTGGGCTCAATCCCCGGCCAACTGCCGATCACATCAAGATCGCAGTGCAGACCATCGTATGTGCCGAAGTGGCGCATCTCGTGGAACACCCACTCGAGATCAGCGGCACACATGGCGCGCACGTCGAACACCGCCGCAGCCTCAGCAGGGACGACGTTGGGGATGGATCCGCCGGTGATGGTGCCCGCAGTCACCGTGAGACCCGGACGCCGGCGCGAGAGGGCGCTGCAGCGCAGAATCTCCCGACTGAGCCCGAGGACGGCGCTTCGCCCGCGCTCGGGCTCGGTGCCGGCGTGCGCCGAGCGTCCCTGGACTTTGAGGCGCACCCAAGCCCCTGTCTTGCGACCCTGGACGAAATCGCCGTTCTCCCGGCCACACTCAAAGACCAAGACGGCCGTGGCGTCGTCGAGACGATCGATGATGGCAAAGGGCACCTTGCGCGTCTCCTCATCGGGGACACTCACGAACTCGACAGTGGGCAGGGCGATGCCCTCGGCAGCCAGCGCCTCGAGCGTCGCCAGCGCCACGAGCAAGCCGCCCTTCATGTCGGCGGTTCCCGGCCCGTAAGCCCTGGAGCCTTCAACCGTGAGCGGGCGCGCCCTGCCGGTCCCCGCGGGGAAGACGGTGTCATGGTGACCGAGCAGGATGACGCGGCCCGGCAGGCTGCCGGCCAACGTCGCGTGCACAAAGAGCCCAGGCTTGTGCGCCGGCATGTCTACGTCCATGCCACAGTTCCGCGCCCAGCCGGCAAGTATCTCCGCAACGGCATCGCGGCCCGAAAGCTCGTCCGGCCCGGAATCGATCGCCACCAGACGAGCGAGACGCTCGACGTACGCACCGCTCCGCGCCGCACAGTAGTCGGCGACGGAGCGCGCGACCTGGTCAGCCTGCGCGGCCATTGAGGCTCCAATCGTCCACCCCGACGACGCTCGAGACAACGCGTGGCGAACCGGACTTCTCCGAGGTGAGCACCGCGCAGAGCGCCCGCTCCCCCACCTCGCACAGCGCGTACAGCGCCAGCCCGCGCATGTCCCTCAGCTCCGTCAGTTCGGCCCTCATACTGATGATGCATGCTACCGAACGCGTCAGCAGGGTGTCACGAAGTGGACGCTGCAAGCAGCCGAGCGCGGCCGGCACGGACGTACGATACGATTGTCTTTCAAGGCCACGACTCGGAGGATGAACAATGCTCGACGTGAAGATGCTGCGCTCGAACCCGGACGTCGTGCGCAGGTCACTCGAGCGCCGCGGTGCGTCTGCGGACTCTCTGGAGCACTTCCTCGTCGCCGACGAACGGCGGCGCAAGCTCCTTACCGAGGTCGAGGCCATGCGCGCCCAGCGCAAAGTGGCAAGCGACGAGATCGCCGTCGTCAAGAAAGCCGGCGGCGACGCCGCCGAGGCGATCGCCGCCATGCGTACCCTTGGCGATCGCATCAAGGAACTCGACGCCGAGCTCGCGGAACTCGATGAGACCCTCCGCTCCGTGCTGCTCGAGATCCCCAATCTCGTTCTCGACGACGTACCGGACGGCGGCGCCGCCGACGCCGTCGTCATCCGTCAAGTTGGCGAACCGCCGCTCTTGCCGTTTGCCGCCCGCGACCATCTCGATCTGGGTACCGCCCTCGACGTCATCGACATGGAGCGTGCGGCCAAGGTCAGCGGCTCGCGCTTCGCCTACCTCAAGGGCGACCTCGTGCGCCTGCAGTTCGCGCTCGTCGACTTGGCTCTCGAGGTCACTGCGGCTGGCGGCTACCGCCCCGTCGTGCCGCCCGTCCTTGTTCGCGAAGAAGCGATGTTCGGCACCGGCTTCTTCCCCACCGACCGCGCGCAGGTCTACGAGACCACGGACGGCGACTGCCTCGTCGGCACCAGCGAGGTGCCCCTCGCCGCCATGCACATGGACGAGTTCCTCGACGAGGCCGATCTTCCGGTGCGCTACGCCGGCTACTCCACCTGCTTCCGCCGCGAGGCCGGCGCCGCCGGGCGCGATACTCGCGGCATCATGCGCGTGCACCAATTCGACAAGGTCGAGATGTTCACGTTCTGCACCCCAGAGCAGTCTGCCGACGAGCACCGGCGCATCCTCGCCACCGAGGAGGCCATCCTCGCCGCCCTCGAACTCCCCTACCGCGTCGTCAACATCGCCGCCGGCGACCTTGGCGCCCCGGCGGCACAGAAGTTCGACTGCGAGGCGTGGCTACCCGGACAGGAGCAGTACCGCGAGGTCACGAGCTGCTCCAACTGCACCGACTACCAGGCGCGACGCCTCAACTGCCGTTTTCGCACCGAGAAGGGACCACGCTTCGTGCACACCCTCAACGGAACGGCGGTGGCCGTCGGACGCACGCTCATCGCCATCATGGAGAATTACCAGCAGGAAGACGGCAGCATCGTCGTGCCCCAGGCGCTACGCAGCCGTCTCGGCAAGGACACCCTCGGGGCGTAGTAGACTGCTCACGGAACCACCACCCGGAGGGGTGGCAGAGCGGCTCATTGCACCAGTCTTGAAAACTGGCGACGGCGCAAGTCGTCCGTGGGTTCGAATCCCACCCCCTCCGCCAGTCTTCAGCAGTCCACCACCGGGTTGCTCACCGTAATCTGGCGGAGTCAGACACCGCCACACCAGCATCTACGGTCTCCGTAGCATAATTGACTGTATGGGCATGATGGTCCACGCAGGGACGACGGACGAAGATGGCGACTACTGCTGAGTACACCGTCTCGGCCACCGAGGTCGCGAGAAGGCTCACCGCGTTCACAACGCTGATCTGCAGCTTCCTCCTGACCGCAGCGGTATCAACAATCGATCTCGCGGCGGGTCACGTGTGGTTGTGGGTGACATCCCTGTTCGCCGGCGCTGCGCTTCTTCTGCTGCTCCGACGACTTTTCGCCAGGTCCCTCAGCCGCATGTCGAAGGTGGTGCTCCTGCTCACGGACACGCAGCTCGTGCGTGTCGATGGAGGATCGCGTGATGACTTCGCCCTCAACGAAGTCGTGACGCTGCGGACGAAGCGCACCGTCAAGGAGAACATTCGGGAGATCAGAGTCGGAATGCGCGCCGGAAGGAGCTTGTACGTCAACGCTCTTCAGGATTTCGAAGGGTTCGCTGAAGCACTGCGAGACGGAACCAGCGGTGCCCAGATGACCGAGATGCGGGAGTCGATCGACTTCGACCATCCGCTGTTCTACGCGGTCTTCGGAGTCGTCGTGGGCCTGGCGTTCACGACCATCCCAAGGCTGCTCGTGAACGTGTCCGATGCCGGCTATCGCTTCTTCTGTTACGGCTTTGCGGTCTTCCTTGTGGCGATGGGCGTGTACTGGTGGTTCGGCGCACCCATCTCCGGGCGCTACGGAAGACGCACAAGGGGAGTCGACTACTCGGTCTCGAGCCTGATGGTAGTTGCGGGGCTGGGTGTGGCGCTTCTGGCGCTGTTGTACCTGGGCTAGCGGAGCTTCCCAAGCCTCCACCGGGGCTTGGTGTTCGAACCTTGTCTCACCAGCGCCGCTACGCACTTCGAGTCAGACCGTCGGGCTTCCCAGGCTCTACTCCTCACGGTTGCCCGCGTCGTTGTCGCGGATCGCCGCACGGCGGATCTTCCCGTTCACGGTCTTGGGCAGCGCGTCGACGAAGTCGACCACTCGCGGGTACTTGTACGGCGCCGTCCGATGCTTGACCCAGTCCTGTAACTCCTTGACGAGCACGCTGCCTGGCTCGTATCCGTCATTGAGGACGATCGTCGCTTTGACCGCCTTGCCGCGAAGCGGATCGGGAACGCCGGTGACGGCACACTCACGGACGGCGTCGTGCTCGAGGAGAACGCTCTCAACCTCAAACGGTCCGATCCGGTAGCCGGACGACTTAATGAGGTCGTCGTTGCGGCCGACGTACCAGAAGTAGCCGTCTTCGTCGGCCCAAGCGATGTCGCCGGTGTGATACCAACCGTCGTGCATCACCTCGGCCGTCTTCTCCGGGGCGCGATAGTAGGCGAGTAGAACCCCGCAAGGGCGCGGATCGATCTCAAGGACGATCTCGCCGGTCTGGCCAGGCGCACACTGCTCGCCGTTCTCGTCCTGGATCTCCACGTGGTACTGCGGCGACGGCTTGCCCATCGAGCCGGGCTTCGGCACCATTCCCAGCGTGTTGAACACCGTCAACGGCGTCTCCGTTTGGCCAAAGCCCTCCACGAGCTCCAGGCCGGTGCGCTCGTGCCAGCCCTCGAAGAGATCGGGATTGAGCGCTTCGCCGGCCGTCGTGCAGTAGGTCAACGACGAGAGGTCGATACTCGCATCGGTCGCCTCGAGCATGAAGCGATACATCGTCGGCGGCGCGCAGAGCGTCGTGATCTCGTACTTCTCGATCAGTTCCAGGATCTCCCGAGCCTGAAAGCGGTCGAAGTCGTACGTGAAGACAGCTGCTTCCATGAGCCACTGGCCGTACAGCTTGCCCCAGACGCTCTTCGCCCAGCCCGTGTCGGCGATCGTCAGATGGAGCCCGCCGTCGCTCTGCACGTTGTGCCAGAACTTGGCGGTCGGGATGTGCGCCAGCGTGTAGGCGCTGTCGTGCATCACCATCTTAGGATTGCCGGCCGTCCCGGAGGAGAAGTAGAGCAGGAGCGGGTCGGCAGCCATGGTCGGCACCCGCTCGAACTCCTCAGAGGATGCGCGAACGCCCGTGTTGAAGTCCAGCCAGCCTTCCCGTTCTGCAGGCGCGGCGCAGATGCCCTCCGGGCCACTGAGCGCCGCACCGACCCTCGCGCCGGCGGTGCCGGCGAGCGTGCCGCCGCCGGCACCGTTCAGGATCATCTTGATCTCGAGCGACGGACAGTTGGGCTGCACAGCGTCGACCACTGCCGCAATCTCACCGACATTCGTACACACGATGGCCTTGGCCGACGACGAGGCCACGCGGTACGTGAGGTCGTGCTCCTTGAGCATGAAGGTGGCCGGCAAGAGGATGGCCCCGAGCTTGTGCAGGGCGATGGCAATGAACCAGAACTGGTAGTGGCGACGAGAGATGACCATCACCACGTCGCCCTTGCCGATGCCGGCCGACGCCAGGTAGTTGGCCGCTTTGTCCGACCAGCGCTTCATGTCGGCAAACGTGAAGATGTGCTCCTCACCCTCCGGGTTGCACCAGACCATCGCGCGTCGATCGGGATCTTCACACGCGATGTCGTCTACGACGTCGTAGGCGAAGTTGTAGTCCTCGGGGTGGCGGACACCGAAGCTCGTCAGCACGCCGGCGTCGTCGTACGTCTCGTTGACGTATCTGAGGTTGATCTGCCGCATCTGAACCCTCGTCTCCTAGAGAATCTCTGCGTCGTGGCTCTTGAGGACGATCGCGAGGAACGTGCATGCTTCTCCGCCGGTGGCAATCATGCCGTGTCCGCGTCCCGCGTCGTAGTACAGCGTGTCGCCGGCCCCAACCTCCTCAATGTGATTCTCATGCGCGAACCGCAGACGTCCACTCAGCACGAAGTCGAGTTCCTGACCTTCGTGCCGCGAGAGGTGAATGGGCTCGTTCTGCTCTTCTTCGCGGTACGGCGCCGTGACGATGAACGGTTCGCAAAGCATGTGCTTGAAGGTCGGCGCGAGATGTTGATACTCAAAACCCTCGCGCCGCTTGAGAGACAGCCCCTTGCCGGCCCGAACCAATGAGTAGTGAGACAGGTGCGGCGCCTCGCCGGTCAGCAGATCGATGATGTCGACGCCCAGCTTCTCCGCACACCTGTGGAGGAACGTGAAGGAGAGATCCTGTCCGCCGCTCTCCATGCCGGCGTACTCCGCTACAGTGCACCCGGTCGCATCCGCCATCTCCTGCATTGTGAGATCGGCGTCCTCGCGCAGCGCGCGAATGCGATTCGCGACCTCGGCGATCTTCGGTTCCATGCGCAACACTCCTCCCCCGGGCTGGAGGCACGCCCCCGTCCGATCCCTTACACTAAGAACACCGGGACCGTATTCTAGTCCTCCTGTCCACGGTTTCGTAGGCTCCAGGACGCGTGCGAGGACCGGTCGTGCATCGGCCATTCTGGTCGCACACGCGTCCCGCGGAAGCGACCGGCCGACGAGGCGCCCACATCAGGAGCTGGTCTGTGTCCAGAGAATCCCGCGAGCGCATACCGCCCGCCGTCAGACGCATAACGCTGATCACTGGCCACTACGGCTGCGGCAAGACCAACTTCTCGATCAATCTCGCGCTCGACCTCCGCGCCCATCACGACCGGGTGACGATCGTCGATCTGGACGTCGTCAACCCTTACTTCCGCTCATCTGACTACAGAGAGATGTTGGCGGCGCGCGGCGTGCACGTAATCGCGCCGGTGTTCGCCGGAACGACGCTCGACGTGCCGGCGCTCTCCGCCGCCGTGCCCGCGGCGCTGAGAAGCGACGACTGGGTCATCGTCGACGGCGGCGGAGACGACGTTGGCGCGACGGCGCTCGGCGCGTTCGCCGCCGAGCTCTCCGGCACCGACTACGACCTGCTCTACGTCGTGAACCGCTATCGCAACCTGACGGCGACTCCAAGCGAGGCGGAAGGGGTGCTGCGAGAGATCGAGGCCGCCTCCCGCCTCACCGCCACCGGCGTCGTCAACAACTCACATCTGCAACGCGAGACGACGGCACAGACCGTGCTCGACGCCGTCCCGTTCGGTCGCGACACAGCCCGGCTCCTCCGCCTTCCCCTGGTCTGCACGACGGTCCCGGCCGTACTCCTCACTGACGGCGCCGGACGCAAGGCGGCAGGTAGCCTCGAGAACGCGTATCCTGTCGAGGTGTACGTTCGTCCGCCATGGGAGCCGCCGACGGACGACGACGAAAGGTGACGACCGCATGGCATTCATCATCATCGACGAGCGGTACTGCAAGGGCTGCGGCCTGTGTGTCGACGTCTGCGCTCGCGATCTCATCCAGCTCGACCTCACGAAGATCACCGAGAAGGGGTACCACCCCGCCCGGTTGACCGACGCGTCGCGCTGCACCGGCTGCGCCAACTGCGCCCTGATGTGTCCGGATGTGGCGATCACAGTGGAAAGGTAGTCACGACGTGGCAGACAAGGTCCTGATGAAAGGCAACGAGGCGATCGCCGAGGCGGCGATTCGCGCCGGGTGCCGCTTCTTCTTCGGCTATCCGATCACCCCGCAGACGGAAGTCGCCGCCTACATGTCCAAGCGCATGCCGAAAGTCGGCGGCACGTATCTTCAGGCGGAGAGCGAGATCGCGGCCATCAACATGGTGTACGGCGCGGCGGCCGCCGGTGCCCGCGCCATGACCTCGTCCAGCTCTCCCGGCGTCTCACTGAAATCGGAGGGCATCTCCTACATGGCCGGCACCGACCTGCCGGGCGTCATCATCAATGTGCAGCGTGGAGGGCCAGGGCTCGGCGGCATTCAGCCGTCACAGTCCGACTACTGGCAGGCAACACGCGCCATGGGTCACGG
Source organism: Thermoleophilia bacterium (assembly GCA_041393415.1). GTDB lineage: Bacteria > Actinomycetota > Thermoleophilia > UBA2241 > UBA2241 > CAIXSE01. The sequence goes on from JAWKKE010000006.1 coordinate 93,297, forward strand.
CGACTTCCGCCTGATCGTTCTCGCGCCCTCCACAGTGCAGGAGATGGCCGCCAACGTGTACGAGGCGTTCGATCTGGCCGACCAGTATCGTATGCCGGTAGTGATTCTCGCCGACGGCATGCTCGGGCAGATGATGGAGCCGGTCATCCTTCCCGAACCCAAGACCGAGTTGCCGGAGAAGCCTTGGGCAGTCACCGGGCATAAGCATCAGCGTCCGCACAACGTCATCAACTCGCTCTACCTCACTCCGGAGGCGCTCGAGTCGCTGAACGTGCAGCGCTTTGCGCGGTATGCGGAGATCGAGAGCGTCGAGCAGCGCGCCGAGGAGTACCTGGTCGACGACGCCGACATCGTTCTCGTGTCGTTCGGCGCCAGCGCGCGCATCGCACGCAGCGCCGTGAACAAGGCCCGCGCCATGGGAATCGCCGCGGGCCTCATCAGACCGATAACCCTCTGGCCGTACCCCGTCGAGATCATCCGCAACGCCTGCTCCCGGACCAAAGCGTTCCTGACCGTCGAGATGAACATGGGGCAGATGGTCGACGACGTGCGCCTGGCAGTGGAAGGCCGCCGGCCGGTCGCCTTCTTCGGCCGGGCCGGCGGCATCATCCCCACCCCGGCAGAAGTGCTCGACGTCATCGAGCACCTGATCGGCCAACTGTCAGCCGCAGAGCCGGTCGAGCCGCTTGAGGTGAGGACGCGATGACCATCATCTTCGAACGACCACGTGCGCTCACCGACGTTCCCTTCTCCTACTGTCCCGGCTGCACACACGGCATCATCCACCGTCTCGTCGCTGAGACGCTGGACGAACTGGACATAGAAGGCAAGACCATCGGCATCGCCCCCGTCGGCTGCTCGGTCGTCGCCTACGACTTCTTCGCCTGCGACATGGTCCAGGCAGCCCACGGACGCGCGCCGGCGGTCGCCACCGCGATCAAGCGCGCCCTACCCGAGAACATCGTGTTCACCTATCAGGGCGATGGCGACTTGGCGTCCATCGGCATGGCCGAGACGGTGCACGCCGCCGCGCGCGGCGAGAACATCACCGTCATCTTCATCAACAACGCGATCTACGGCATGACCGGCGGTCAGATGGCGCCCACATCGCTCCCCAATCAGGTCACTCAAACGAGTCCGTACGGACGTGACCTCAGTACGCACGGCCACCCAATCCGCGTCTGTGAGCTGCTGGCTTCTCTCGACGGCGTCGCTCTCGTGCAGCGTGTCACCGCCGACACCCCCAAGGCCGTCAGAACGGCCAAGAAGGCGATCAGGAAGGCATTCGAGTACCAGATGGATGGGATTGGCTACTCGATCATCGAGGTGATCTCCACCTGCCCCACGAACTGGGGGCTCTCACCCCAGGAGTCGCTCGAGTGGCTGCGTGAGCGGATGCTGCCGCACTACCCGCTCGGCGTCTACAGAGACGTCCGCGCAGAGGGCTTCGCCAACGCGGGTGAGGCGGCCGCCGCCAGGCTCGCCGCCGATGCAGCGCCCGCCGTCAAGCCCGCATCCGACGCGCTCCCCACGACCGGCCACGGAGGGGTGCGGACGGACGCACCAGAGGAGAGTTGTTGATGGCCTCCACACTCAGCATCCTGTTCGCCGGCTTCGGCGGCCAGGGCATCCTCTTCGCCGGTAAACTCGTCGCCTATGCCGGCCTCATCGAAGGCCGCGAGCTCTCGTGGCTGCCGTCGTACGGCCCGGAGATGCGCGGCGGCACCGCCAACTGCAGCGTCTGCCTCTCGGACGAGCCCATAGGATCCCCGCTCGTCCTCGAGCCGGACGTCCTCGTCGCCATGAATCAGCCCGCGCTGGAGAAGTTCCTCGCCCAGGTCGTCCCCGGGGGCATGGTCCTCGTCGACAGTTCGATGGCGCCCCGGCTCCCCGAGCGCGACGATCTGACCATCCACGCTCTTCCCGCTACCCTTCTGGCCGAGAAGGCCGGGCTCAAGGGTCTCGCCAACGTCATCATGGTCGGGAAGCTCATCAAAGAGACCGCATGCTGCCGGCCGGAGAGCATGGATGCGGCCATCGGCAAGTCCGTGTCGGCGAACAAGACACACCTTCTCGAGTCCAACCGCAGCGCCTTGGCGCTGGGACTGGCCGACTGACCACGCAAGGGCAGGTCGGCCACAACCATCCTCCCCGCCCGACCGGCGAGATCCCGTGGGCACTATCGGACTGGAGCCTTCATGACGACGGACTTCAAAGAGATCGGCTTGCGCATCAAGGGTCTGCGCGAATCGTGCAACGTCCCTCGAGAGGAGGTCGCGGAAGAGCTCGGCATCCCCGTGGACGCCTACGCCGCATATGAGGACACCGGCTCAGACGTCCCCATCTCCGCCATCTACCACATCGCCAACAAGTTCGGCGTGGATCTCACGGAGATCCTGACCGGCATCGATGCCAAACTCGATACTTATCAAGTCGTGCGCGCCGGCAAGGGTCTCATCGTCGATCGCTATCCCGGCTACCACTACGAGGATCTGGCATGGCGCTTCGGCCACAAGATCATGCAGCCGCTGTTGGTGACGCTGGACCCGAGCGATGAACCGGCAGAACTCGTCAGCCACGCCGGTCAAGAGTTCAACATGGTGCTCGAGGGAACGGTGGTCGTCACCTTCGACGATCGCGAACTGGTGCTCAACGCCGGCGACAGCATCTACTTCAACCCATCGCACGAACACGGTCAGAAGTGCGGCGGCGATTCGCCCGCAGTCTTCGTGACCATCATCACCGAGTAGCCGGCGAGGACGAGACATCATGGACCATCTCCTGAGGAAGTACTGCCCTCGCCTTAAGTTCGATTCCTACGCGGACTTCGTCGCCAACTTCCGCATCGTACCTCCCGATACATTCAACTTCGGCTACGACGTCGTGGATGAGTGGGCGCGTGTCGAGCCGGACAAGCGCGCCCTGGTCTGGTGCGACGACGACGGCCACGAGGAGGTCTTCACCTTCTCCGAGATGAGCCGCCTCTCGAACAAGGCGGCGAACGTCTTCGCAAACCTCGGCATCCGAAAAGGCGACGTCGTCCTGCTCATCCTGCGGCGCCGCTGGGAATACTGGGTGTGTGCCACCGCGCTCTGCAAGCTCGGCGCGGTCCTCATTCCCGCGTCCACCCAGCTCACTGCCAAAGACATCGAGTACCGCGTCAACAGCGCCGGCATAAACGGGGTCGTGTGCGTGGCGGACGACTACGTCCTAGGGCAGATGGAGCAGGCACTACCCAAGTGTCCCATGATCGCCAACCGCATCGTCGTAGCCGGCAAGCGTGACGGCTGGAGCTCGTTCGACGAACTGCTCGCCGCCGCCCCAGACACCTTCGTTCGTCCCTCCGGCGACCAGGCCACAACCAACGACGACACGATGCTGATCTACTTCACGTCCGGCACCACCGGACTGGCGAAGATGGTCTGTCACAACTACCTGCACCCGCTCGGGCACATCATCACAGCCCGGTACTGGCAGCAAGTACGCGAGGATGCGCTGCACCTCAGCGTCTCCGACTCCGGCTGGGCGAAGTTCGGCTGGGGCAAGATCTACGGGCAGTGGTTGGCCGGAGCCACCATCTTCGGCTACGACATGACGAAGTTCGTGCCGGCTACGCTCCTCCAGAAGATGCAGGACTACCGGCTCACGACGTTTTGCGCTCCGCCCACGATGTACCGCTTCATGCTGCAGGAGGACGTCGCTTCGTACGACCTCTCGTCGATCGAGAACTTCACGACCGCCGGTGAACCGCTCAACCCCGAGGTCGTGAAGCAGTGGGAAGCCCACACCGGCAAGAAGATCCGTGAGGGTTTCGGCCAGAGCGAAAGCGTGGTCCTCGTGGCCAACTTCCCGTGGATCGATCCCAAGTCCGGCTCAATGGGCAAGCCGTCACCGCTGCACAACGTGAAGCTGATCGACGAGGACGGCCACATCTGCGAGGACGGTGAGGAGGGCATGATCTGCGTTACCGGGCTGAGGGAGAAGCATCCGCCCGGCCTGCTCACCGGCTACTACGGAGACCCGGAGATGACGGCACAGGCCGTCGGCGGCGACCACTACAACCTGGGGGACGTGGCCTGGCGCGACCACAATGGCTACTACTTCTTCGTCGGTCGCAACGACGACGTCATCAAGTGCTCCGGGTACCGCATCGGCCCGTTCGAGGTCGAGAGCGCGCTCATCGAGCACCCGGCCGTCGTGGAATGCGCCGTCACCGCCGCGCCGGACCCGGTGCGCGGACTCGTCGTCAAGGCGACGGTCGTACTGGCCAAGGGCTGGTCGCCGAGCGACGAGCTTGCCAAGGAACTGCAGGAGCACGTCAAGCGGACCACGGCGCCCTACAAGTACCCGCGCATCGTCGAGTTCGTGGACGAACTACCGAAGACCGTCGGCGGAAAGATCAAGCGCGCTCAGATCCGCCGTGAGAGCGGACTGGAGACGTAGGGCGGCACGCAACGAGACACGTTGTGGAACCGTCGCTTGGGCTCGCACTGATCAGCGGCGGGCCTCTCTCTTGCCCTCACTCTCCGCCAGGTCGGAGGCCTTGTAGTAGTCGCCGTGCCCGGGGAGAACGTACGCGATCACGCCACGAGCGGATGCTTCTGCATCCAACTGGAGCAGCATGTCTTTCAGCGCCTGCGCCTCCTCCCGATAGAGGGCGGGGTCTTGATTGGGAGTGATCACCAGATACCTGTAGATCCCGAGATGCTGCTTGTCCTGATCTCTCAGACTGCCCACGTTCAGAAGGTAGTCTGACGAGAACAGCAACCCGAACTCCCGATTGAGGAAGTGGACAAGTCCCGGAGTGTGACCGCCGCGGCTCTCGAGCACCTCGAAACGAAGCGGCCCGATCGAGAACTCATCGATGACGGGAAAGCCGCCAATGACTTCGCTGCCACTGCGACTGAAGTAGCGCGGATGCGCGGGAAAGCGACATTCGGTGAACCTGCTGGACAGGCGCGTGTAGTACATGTTCAGCCTCAGTAGCCCGCCAGAGGCGCCGAACGCCCGGTTCATGTTGGCGATTACGTCGACGCTGGCGGGATGCATGAACACCGCGGTGCCAAATTCGCTCTCGAAGTAGCCCGCCGTGCCGACGTGGTCGGTGTCGGGGTGGGTAACGAAGATCCGCTTCACGCGCGAGGGATCGATGCCCCGCTCTCTCATCAACCGCTTGATGTCGGCATAGTAGATGCCGTGCGCAGCGTCGATGAGCGTCAGTTCTTCGCCGTCGTCGAAGAGGTAGATGTTTTCGCTCGTCGGCAGTCGAAGACCGGTCACGCTCACCCCGCCGGGAAGGTCCAGTCGCGGCATTTCAACAACGTGGAACCTGTCGCCGGTGCTGCCCCGTGACCGTGAGGCAAAGGTGAGGACCGTCTCGTACACGTCGCTTGCCTCGAGATCGTTCCCCGCTTCGGCGGCAAACTCGACGAGGTCCTTGTAGAGCTCCTCGGACGACTGCACGAGCGAACGAACCTCGGACACGTCGCTCGCCGGCATCAAGCCCTTGAGGCGGAGGAAGAACCGTTCGACCAGCTTCAGTCCGATGATGCTTGCCGCTTCCTGTTCGGCATTGCCCTGGTACACGACACGGTAGTGATAGCCCCGCTCGTTGAGCGCCTGCAGCAGGGTGCCGATCTCCTGAGGACTCGCCGTCGCCAAGGCAACGTCTACGGCTTCCGCATCCAGCAACTCGTCGTACAACATGTAGACAACGTTCGCCTCATGTGCGCCCAGAAGCTCGGCGATGGCAGCGAGCGACCCCGGCGTATCCGCCAGCCGCACCATCACTTCCAGAACGCTCTCCGGTGCGGTGATGAAGAACTCCTCGGGCCCGCCAGATGCCGTGCTCACCCCGCCGCGCAGCTCATGGAGCCCTGCGTTGAGCTCGTCAAGCGCCGCCTGATCAGGGAGTAGCGCCTCCGCGACGACACAGCCTGCATCCACCGAGCGGTCGTAGTGAAAGAAGGTGATATTGCCGCGGACCTCGGCGATGTCGGCGGCGAAGTGAGACAGCGAGCCCGGGCGGTCGGGCAGGTGCACACGCAGCTTGGCAAGCACGCCCGGAGACGTCGCTACGCCATCCGGCGCAACGCTCTCTCGGTAGACCGTGACCGAGGGCTGAGATATGTACAGTGCCTGATTCATCATGCGTGCAGCGAATGGCGGCGAACACGAAGGAGGACGCACGCGCTGCTGAGCGTGGCGCCATCGTCGGACGGGCCCGTGCAGAAACATGCTGCATGTAGATTCTACGAGGTGGGTCACGCTCAGCCAACTGAGTCGATCAGCGCAGGGGCCGACGCCGCCCGTGAGCGATCGAGAGCATAGTGCCGAGTCGCCCACGCGCTACAATACGGAATGATGCACGGTGACTACCTAGAGGCGGCGCGGCGCATTGTCGCCGAGCTGCAGACTCTGGAACGCGAGCGGCTCGCGTTCTCGCTCGCGGACGTCCGAGGGCGCGTCTGGCTGGCGACGCTGATGACCTCCACCGGCCTTTCCGTGCGCGTCGATGATGCCACCAACGTCCTCGGCCGGCTCGAGGGTCGCGACCCGAACCTCCGTCCGATTGTCGTGGGCTCGCATCTCGACACGGTCTCCGACCCCGGTCGCTTCGACGGGGCGCTCGGTGTGCTCTGCGCGCTCGAGTGCGCCCGCAGTGTCGCCGCCGCAGGTGAGTCGCTGCGTCACCCCCTCATAGTCTCCGCACTGGCAGACGAGGAAGGAACGGCGACAACCTGCTGCTGGGGTTCGCGGGCGCTGCTCGGCCGACTCTCGCCAAGCGAGCGCGCCGCGGTCGCCGGCGACCCGTCGTCGCTCGCACAGCGGCTGGACGACGCCGCAGCGGAGTTTCGTCGCCACGGCTGGGACGTGCAGCCGACGCGACTGCTCGTTCCGCGGCCCGACTTTGCGGCCGCCGCCTATCTGGAGTTGCACATCGAGCAGGGTCTTGCCCTCGAGGAGGCCGATCCCCCGGTGGCGGTCATCCGCGAGATCGCCGGGATAGAGCGCTACGCCGTCGTCTTCCGCGGGGAGACCGGCCACCCGGCGACTGTGGCCATCGCCAGGCGCGCTGATGCCGCCCTGCGCGCCGCCGCCTTCATCCAAGCCTACTGGGCGCAAGCACTTGAGCTCGGACCCGATTGCGTCGCCAACATCGGACGCCTCCAAGCCGAGCCCGGCGATCTCAACGTGGTGCCAGCCGTGGTCCGCGTCTCGATCGAGCAACGCAGCCCAGACCCTGACCAGCTCGCGCTGTCCGCCTCCCGGCTGCGCGAGATCGCCGCGACACACAAGGGCGAGGTGGAACTCCTGGAGCGTAGCCATCCGATCGAGCTCAGCCCCCAACTGCGCGACCTCATTCTCGCTACGGCGGAAGAGCGCGGCATCGACTGCGCCCAGGTCGTGAGCTGGGCCGGTCACGACGCCGAGGAGTTCGCCGACATCTGCCCCGCCGGCATGATCTCGGTCCGCAACCGTGGCGGCGTCAGCCATTCTCCCCGTGAGCGAGCCGATGAGTCAGACATCGCCGCCGGACTGGATCTCCTTCTGGCGACGCTGCGCCGCGCCGACACAACCCTCGACTGAGCGGGAGCCAACGGAAAGGCGCCCGGCGGGAGCCTAACTCGTACATGGTGATTGCCAGGCCGGCAGCGATCGGCACAGGCCCCGCACCACGCCTCAGAACGTCTGACGCCGGAGGAGTTGCGCGTTGAACGCCACGATGATTGTGCTGATCGACATGAGCACCGCTCCGACGGCCGGTGAGATCAGAATGCCGAAGGGGGCGAGAACGCCGGCGGCAAGCGGCAGGGCGACGGCGTTGTACCCGGCCGCCCAGACCAGGTTCTGCACCATCTTGCGATAGCTCGCCGAACTCAGACGCAAGAGACCGGCGACCGCCCTGGGATCGCTCCGCACCAAGACGATGCCCGCCGACGCAACAGCCACGTCCGTGCCGCTGCCGATGGCAATGCCTACGTCGGCCCGAGCAAGCGCGGGAGCGTCGTTGACGCCGTCGCCCACCATGGCCACGCGGCGGCCCGACCGTCGCAACTCTTCGACCTTGCCGTCCTTGTCTTCCGGCAGCACCTCGGCGAAGTAGCGACTGATGTGCAGTTCGGCGGCGACGGTCCGCGCCACCTGCTCCGCGTCGCCGGTCAGCATGGCCACCTCCACACCCATGGCTTGCAGATCCGCGACGGCCTGCCGACTCTCAGTGCGGATCGCGTCGGCTAAGGCAAACGCGGCAACGACCTTGCCGTCCTGAATCAAGTAGACCAGGGTGCGACCCTTCTCACGCACCGTCTCCTCAAACATCCGTATGCGCGCTTCCGGCTGCAGTCCGAGTTCCTGCAGCAGACGAGGACCGCCGAGATAGACGTCGCTGCCGCCGCTGCGCGCCCGTACGCCCCGGCCCTTCATCGCGTCGAAGCTGTCTATCTCTGGCTCGACAACACCGCGCGCAACTGCCGCATCCCTGATGCCCACCGCGATCGGGTGCTCTGAGTCGCCCTCAAGCGCGGCGGCCAAACCGAGGGCGGCCTTCTCGTCTTCGCCCTCTGCCACCGCCCCTTCGGTCATTTCGAACCGTCCCGTGGTCAACGTCCCCGTCTTGTCGAACATGACGATGTCCAGGTTGCGCGCCTCCTCGAGCGCGACACGATCGCGCACGAGCAGCCCGCGCCGAGCGCCGATCGACGTGACCAACGCCACTACAAGCGGAACGGCCAACCCGAGCGCATGCGGACAGGCGATGACGAGCACCGTCGCGACACGCGACACGACCACCGAAAGGCCGGCACCGGCAAACCACCAGGCGAGCGCCGTAATCACGGCGACGGCGACGGCGACGTAGAAGAGCCAGCCGGCCGCCCGATCGGCGAGCAGTTGAGTCTGCGAGCGACTCTTCTGCGCCTCGTCGACCAGGCGCATGATGCCGGCCAATGTTGTGCCGTCACCGACGGCATTCACTTGCACCCGCAGACTGCCGTCGCCGTTGATGGATCCGGCGACGACCCGGTCTCCGGGGCCTTTCGCGACCGGCGTCGACTCGCCGGTGACCATCGCCTCGTTCGCGTCGGATTCCCCCTCTACGACGACACCGTCGGCCGGCACGCTTCCTCCGGGGCGAACAAGAACGAGGTCGCCGCCGGCAAGCACGTCGACGGCGACCTCCTCCATCTTCCCGTCCGGCTGAATGCGCTCGGCCGTATCCGGCAGCAGTTTGGCTAGTTCGCCGAGCGCGCCCGATGCCTGACGCACACTGCGCATCTCGAGCCAGTGACCGAGAAGCATGACGTCGATCAGGGTGACCAGCTCCCAGAAGAAGCCCTCGGCGTCGCTCACGAAGAGCGTCGCGACGCTGTAGACGAAGGCCACGCTGATCGCCAGGGAGATGAGCGTCATCATGCCGGGACGGCGGCCCAGTATCTCCGGCCAAGCCATCCGCAGGAAGGGAACGCCACCGTAGGCGAAGATCACGACGGCGAGAACAGGGGTGATCCAGTGACTGAAGGCAAACGTGGGCGCCGTGTACCCCAGCCAGTCCTGCAGGCTGGGACTGAAGAGGAGCACCGGGAGCGAGAGCGCGAGACAAACCCAGAACCGCCGCCGAAAGAGCTGTTCGTGATCGGCGTGACCGGTGTGGTGGGCGTGCCCTTCGGGCGCGCGCTCGTGATTGGTCTCAGCGGCAGCCTTGGAATCCCGCTGCCCACCTCCCTCGTGCGCCGGATGAGATCCAGAATGCGCCACGGTACGCCTCCTGCCCCGACTGCTCCTCGTCACTCCCGGCCGGACACCTCACTGGGCGATATACCGCAGGGAGTGTCAGGCGCTAACAATCACGACGCGGATCCCTTCACGGTTCCGGTCGCGTATTGCCGAGCACGGCCGAGAGAAACCGCCACTCGGGGTAAGCGTCAAAGAGGAGAACCTTCACAATGAGCAGCATGGGCACCGCGAGCAGACCGCCCAGCGGGCCCAAGGCCCAGCCGAACACGATGAGCGAAAGGAAGACGGCGAGCGGCGACAAATTCGTCGAGGTCCCCATTACCTTGGGCTTGACGAAGTTGTCCGAAGCGGTATTGATGACCACGTATCCTACGATCACGATGAGAGCCGTGGTCCAGCCCGAGGTCAGTAGTCCCAGGAGGGCCGGCGGCACGAGGGCGAGTACGAAACCGATGTAAGGAATGAAGCTGAAGAAGAACGAGAGCAAGCCCCAGAGGAGCGCGTTTGGGACGCCGAGGATGAGCAGGAGAACGGTATCGACGATCGCGACCACTGCACCGAGGAGCGCGCTCACTTTCACGAAGCCGCGCTACTGAGACGCCAGCCGCTGAATGCTCCCCCGCGTAGCTTCAGACATCCCGGCGACCTCCATCTTGTCTGAGATGGAGGTCGCCTCAAGGAGCATGAAGGCGGCCGTGAACGTGACCAGCAGTAGTGTCGAGAAGAGGCTCGTGAGACTCGCGATCAGACTCATGCCGACGTGCACCAGTGTCATGAAGTTGACGTTCTCGAACGTGAGCAGCGCCGTGAGATCTATGTCCGCTGCCGCGAGAGCCGCGACGACGGAGTCCCACAGATGTTGAAACTCGTCTTGATAGCCGGGCAGGCTCAGAGCGAAACTCCCCAGCGAAGCGCTCAGCACGAGTATCACGACGATCTCCACAATCACGGTGACGGTCACCGTCACCGCGAAGGCAACGTTCGCGCGCAGGCCCTTGCGTATCAGCCACCCAATGACGGGTGCGATGCCAACGGCGACGACTAGTGCAAGGACGATCGGCGCGACGACGCCCGCGGCGGCCTTCATGGCGAGGAGCAGGACGGCGGCACCGACCAGGGCCACCATTGTGCGGGTGCCCGACCAAGCGTCGCGGCTGCCGGACGCCAGACTAGCCACGCGTGGAGCGTCGGCAATCGGTGGCGGCGACTGCGCAGCTACGCCATTCTCTTTGCTCTGATCCGTCACGCTGCTCTCCTGGTCACGAGGAGCATCGCGCGCGCCCATCTGCTCAAGCGTCTCCGCATCGCGCTCGCTTCAGACAGACCTCCACGGCGGCGTGACAGATTGCCGCCGCGGCAGCGCGAAGCCGCCCAAACCCCACGAGGCTCGATGCCTGTTGACGATCTGACCTCAACTCTGCTCGCCAGCGAAGAATTCGCGCAGCATGCTCTCGTCCGCTTCAAGTGGTTTGCTGCGGGTGACGCGCGCCGCCGATCGTGCGCCGGGCGTGCTCGGCAGTCGACCTACGAGCCCAGGATCTTGGCCTTCTGCTGCGCAAACTCGTCGTCGCTGAGGATGCCCTGCACCTTCAACTGACCGAGACGCTCGATCTGGGCAATCTTCTCGTCCATGGTCAGACCCGCCGGCGCTGGCGCAGCCGCGGGCGCCGGCGGAGGAGCCTGCTGCTCGTAGTAGACCGGCTGCTGTTGTTGCTGCTGCTGCGCGAACGCTTCCTGTTCCGCGTATCTCTGAGTGCGCCGCCGCTCCATCCTGTTGGCCGTCGCGCTGGCGGTCGCCGTGATCACGGCCGTGCGTCCCATCATGCCGATGAGTCCCATCGTCGCCTCCTACTCGGCGGGGTTCGCGAGAGCCGCGAACGCCTCGTTGACAACGGCCGCGGGAACACGCATCTCAAGTGCGAGCTCCCCGCCCACGTTGTGCACGGCCTCTTCCAGGCCGATTGCCCAGCGGTGCTCGATGGCCAGAGCAGCCGCGGCCGTGCCTGGCGCCAGGCCCTCGAACATCGCCTGCACGTCGTCGGCGTCGAACAGGCCCCTTGACCCCGTATCGATGAAGCCGAGAAGGGCCGCCTCGTCGGCCGGCAGATCCTCGATGTCGAGCGATGTACGAACGCCCCCTTCGCTCATGCTCACGACCGCGGCGTCGAGGACACGAATGATTCCCTGCTGTGCCAGTTCTGCGAGCTTCAGCGTGACGCTACCGTCGAACCTGGGTTCGTCGAACGTCAGCACGATGACGTCCACCGGTCCGTGCAACATTGCGTCTCCTCCTGTTGTCGTGAATCGCCATGACTCTTCGTGCCCACAATGCGCAGCACTGGAACGCTGCGCGCGTTCGTCCAGACAGATCAGGCGTGGCCGTGCATGCGATCACGGTTGCCGTAGGCGCCGCCTGTCCAGAAGGAGATGTCGGCCGCAACGCCGATCGCGATCCATATCCAGTCGAGCGAGTGTACGCCGCCGGGAGCCACGAGTACGTAGCAGAGCGTCGTCCACGGTGCCAGGAAGAAGCCCAAGACCGGCCACACCCACGTACTAAAAGCTATGTCCCAGCGCGCGGGATCCACCAGCCACCACACGAGGACTGCTGCACGCGGACCCAGCAGAAACAGAACAGTAATCGGACAGCACACGCCAGATCCCCCTTTTCACCTAACCGCAGCGCCATCACACCACATTAGCCCGTCGAGCAACTCGGCGCGGGCAGCCTTCACGTTGACCTCCCCGGTCAGTTGCGGAAAGGCATCTGGCACGCGGCGTCACAGGACCGTGGAGTTGGCGCCAATCCTCCACGTCCCGGAGTATTGGCGTACAGCACTCTACGCACGCAGCGAGCGGAAATGCAACAGTCCGGCGCCGCCGCGCTAGCGGCGCCGGCGGCGGGCGGCGCGTTCCGCTTGCGCCGCTCGCCGTGCCGCCTCCTGCCGGCGTTTCTCCCACTGGATGAGGCGGTCGGCCGTGAGGACGTCGACGAGCACGGCCACACCGACCCCAATCGCGTTGACCAGGAAGTCGGCAGGATCGTAGACATTAGCGAGGATGCCGAAGCCGTTGGTGGCCTCGAAGGCCTCAACGGCGAGCAGTGCCAGGCCCGCGGCGTAGAGGCGCGGACGCGACCACCTCATCGTCGTATTGAGAATCGCGAAGTAGATTGCGAAGGAGACGACGAAGTTGCCGACCCAAGAATGGACAACATCTTCGAACGATCCCCGGTACATGGACTCGAGGAGCAGCAGAAGCGCTCCCAGCACCGCCAGAGCAACGTTGCGAACGATGAGTACGCGCGGCGGTGCGGCACTAACCGCAGCGCGATCAGAACTGCGACTCACGCGTCCCTCCGGGGCCGGCGCTCCTGCCGTTCGCGGCTGGCACGCACCTTGCGCCCCTTGATCGTCGTGCCCTGGAGGGCGGCGATGACGTCGTCGGCCGCCGCCTCCGGCACCTCCACAAGTGTGGCACGCTCGCCGATCTCGATGGCCCCGATATCGCGGCCATTCAGACTCGACTCGCCGGTGATCGCCCCGACCACGTCTTGCGGCCGCATGCCGGCCACACGGCCGAGACCGATCCACACGCGTGTCGTGGGGCCCGCAGACGCGAGCCTCCGCCGCCGGCCCGCTCCGCTGCGATCTTCACGAAGACGCGCCTTCACACCACCGCCACGCTCGTCGCGTAGCGGCTTGGCCTCGGGGATCTCCTCCTCGTCCCCCACGCCGCCGCGAGCTTCTCTCGCCAGCCTGACGGCGGCAAGCGCGATCTCCATGATGTCGAACTCCTCCGAAAGGTGTTCCACCACAACCCGGTAGTGGTCGAGATCGTCCTCGAGAATGCTCTCGCGCAGCGTCGCGCGAAGCAGCTCGAGCTGTCGCGCGCGCAGGTCGGCGACGGTCGGCACCTTGCCGATCGTGATTCGCCGCTTGGTGGCGCGTTCAATCGTCTTGAGCATAGGGTGCTCGCGCGGCTGCATGAGCGTGATCGCCACACCACCGCGTCCGGCGCGACCGACCCGACCGATGCGATGCACGTACGCCTCCGGCGAGGACGGCATGTCGTAGTTCACCACGTGAGTGAGGGGCCCGATGTCGAGCCCTCGCGCGGCCACATCGGTGGCCACGATCAAGTCGGCCACGCCACCGCGAAGCCGCGCCATGACACGCTCGCGCTGCTGCTGGCTCATGCCGCCGTGCAGCGCCTCGGCCCGATACCCACTTCCGCTAAGGGTCTCGGCAAGCTCGTCCACCTCTACCCGCCTGCGACAGAAGACGAGCGCGGCCTCCGGACTCTCCACATCCAGGATTCGCCCCAGCGCCGCCGGCTTGTAGGCGGGCTGAACAAGATACGCCACCTGCCGCACCAACGGCGCCTCTCCGGGAGTCGTCACCTCGAGCCCGATGCGAATCTGCACAGGCTCGCGCAAGTGACCGCGCATCATGGTCACGATGCGCGCTGGGACGGTCGCCGAGAACAGGATGGTCTGACGCTCCTCAGGCACCTCCCGCAGCAACTCCTCGATATCCTCGGCGAAGCCCATGTCGAGCATCTCATCGGCTTCGTCGAGGACGAGCATGGCGACATTGCCGAGGCGCAAGGTCTTGCGCGCCAAGTGGTCGAGGGCGCGCCCGGGCGTGGCCACGACGACGTCGGTGCCACGCTGCAGCGCGCCCAGCTGCCGGGTGATCGGCTGCCCCCCGTACACGGGCAGCACACGCACACCAAGCTCGCGCCCGTAACGGTGGATGGCCTCCGACACCTGCACCGCAAGCTCGCGCGTCGGCACAAGAACGAGTGCTCCGGGATCGCGGCGCGCACCGAGGTCCGGCAGCCGCTGCAACAAGGGCAGCGCGAACGCGGCCGTCTTGCCCGTACCCGTCGGCGCCTGGCCGAGCAGGTCGCGACCTTCAAGCAGCGGCGGAATGGCCTCACGCTGCACCGGAGTGGGCTCCTCGTACCCAAGATTGGACAACGCCGTCACGAGCTCCGGCATCACGCCGAGGTCGCGAAAGCCTCCGAGATCGTGAGCCGCGCCCTCGGCGCCTTCAGTCCTCATGCCCGCTCCGTTCGTTGAGATTGAGCTCGATGCAGCGGCAACCATGCGGCGTCGCTCGAGTCAGTCCCATACTACGGGAAAGAACCCCGCGATGGCTGCTTCCCCGCCAGCGTCGGGCTGGCGGCCCGTTGCCGCCGCCTCAGGCATCCTGTACAGTTCGAATTCACTACTCTCATGCGTAAAACTATGGTCCTCGTCCGCTCCTCGGACATGGGATGCCGGCGCGGTCAGGACAAGGAGTCGTCGATGCAAGAGATATCCTTTTCCCTGCCCGGCATGTGGGCCGATCATCACGTCCTCGCCGTCCGCGAGCTCCTCAAGCAAGACACCGGCGTCATCGTCGTCGACGCCAGCTCGCGCGACCTCGTCGTACGTCTCTCCTTCGACGAGTCTCTCACCGACGCCGACAAGATCGCCGCTCGCTTGAGCGCCGCCGGCTACGTGCCCGGCGCCGCCGGCGAGGAGACGCCGCCGCCCACGAATAAGCCGG
Organism: Thermoleophilia bacterium; assembly: GCA_041393415.1. Taxonomy (GTDB): domain Bacteria; phylum Actinomycetota; class Thermoleophilia; order UBA2241; family UBA2241; genus CAIXSE01. The sequence goes on from JAWKKE010000006.1 coordinate 108,590, forward strand.
CTTGGGCCACCGCCGGTTGTCGCGTCACGGCGACCGATCCTATGGATCTCATCATGTCCGGCGACCATCGCAAGTACTAAGTCGCCGGATCACGAGTGAGTCACGTCAGCAACCGTTCGCAGCTCTCCCCCCCACCGAGATCGAGACCGGTGCCGCCGGCGCACGCTACCGCGCGTCGGCGGTCACCACAAGGAGTTGAACCATGGACGACGTGAAGAACGACGACGTAAGCAACGAGGCTAAGCGGAGCATCGATCCCGCAGCTCTCGAGATGCTGCGTCACGCCGACGCCTGTGGCCACGAGACCGTGTTCCACCGCGCCGAGAACATGAAGCCCTGTCCCATCGGCCAAGACGGCGCCTGCTGCCGCATCTGCTCGATGGGCCCTTGCCGCCTCGTCGGCAAAGACGCCGAGAACAAAGTCGGCCTCTGCGGCGCCGACCTGCCGACAGTCGCCTCACGCCACTTCGCGCGGCAGGTCGCCGGAGGCGCGTCCGCACACTCAGACCACGGCCGTGACATGGCCATGACGCTACACGCAGTCGCGACCGGCCAAGCGCAGGGCTACAAGGTCAAAGACGAGCAGAAGCTCATGGCCGTAGCCGCGTACCTGGACATCCCGACGAAGGACCGCGAAGTCAACGACGTCGCGCTCGACGTCTCGCTCAAGGCGCTGGAACAATTCGGACAGCCGTTCGGCGAAATCGTCTACACGCGGCGCGCAGCGCCCAAGCGTCAGGCCCTCTGGAAGCAGCTCAAGCTCACCCCTCGTGCCATCGATCGCGAGATCGCCGAGGTGCTGCATCGCACACACGAGGGCGTCGATCTCGACGCCGAGAACATCCTCAAGAGCGCCCTGCGTTGTTCGCTAGCCGATGGCTGGGGCGGCTCGATGCTGAGCACGGACATCAGCGACATCCTCTTCGGCACGCCCTCCCCCCTCTCGAGCGAGGTGAACCTGGGCGTGCTGAAGCGAGATCAGGTCAATGTCGTGATTCACGGGCACGAACCGACCTTGTCGGCCATGATCGTCGAAGCCTCGAGGGATCCCGAGCTCATCGCGGAGGCGAAGGCCGAGGGCGCCGAAGGCATCAACCTCGCCGGCATCTGCTGCACCAGCAACGAGATCCTCATGCGCTACGGCGTGCCGCCGGCCGGCAACTTCCTGCACCAGGAGCTGGCCGTCCTCACCGGCTCGGTCGAGGCGATGGTCGTCGACGTGCAGTGCATCATGCAGGCGCTCGCGCCGCTCTCGCAGCGCTTTCACACCAAGCTCGTGACCACGTCGCCGAAGGCCAAAATCCCGGGCGCGCTCCACATCGAGTTCGACGAGCAACGCGCACCCGAGACGGCTCGCGAGATCATTCGGCTGGCGATCGCCAACTACAAGAACCGCGGCCCAGTTCATATCCCCGACTACCACGAGCCGCTCGTCGCCGGCTTCAGTCACGAGTACCTCAACTACATGCAGGGCGGCTTTCACCGCGGGTCGTTCCGGCCGCTCAACGACGCCGTGATCGCCGGCCGCATCCGCGGCCTCGCCGGCGTCGTGGGCTGCAACAACGCCCGCGTCACCCAAGACGAGGGCATCGTCACGATGATCAAGGAGCTCATCGCACGCGACGTCATGGTCGTCGTGACCGGCTGCGCCGCCACCGCTGGCGCCAAAGCAGGCTTCCTGAGCCCCGAGATCCTTGATCACGCGGGTCCCGGACTGCGCGAGGTCATGGAGGCGATCGGCATTCCGCCGGTGCTACACCTCGGCTCTTGCGTCGACAACTCGCGCATCCTCACGGTGCTCACTCAAGTCGCCACCGAGGGCGGCCTCGGCGAAGACATCGACGACCTGCCGGCGGTCGGTCTGTGCCCTGAGTGGATGTGTGAGAAGGCGATCGCCATCGGCACCTACTTCGCCGCCTCGGGCGCCCATGTCATCTTCGGCGTCAGCAGCCCGGTGAAGGCATCGTCGGTCGCCACCCGCCTCATGACCGAGGGCTGGGAGGAGCTCGTCGGCGGCAGCCTCGAGTTCATCCCCGACTGGGACGAGATGCTGGCGCGCTCGCTCGAGCTCATCGACGGGAAGCGCGAGGCGCTCAAACTCAAGCCGTACGACCCATCGCAGTTCGGCAGCAGCGGCGATACGCCGTACTTCGCCGCGATTCGCGACTACTTGGCCGAGCAGGGCACGGTCAAGACTGTCGGCTCCCCGGTCTACCCGCTGGCCGAAGGCCACTCGCACGACCATGGCCACGACCACAGTCACTCGCACGGCGCGGGAGAAGAACAATGAGCCGCTATATCGCCAAGCGCGCCATCCGCGGCGCCACCGCCCTTATTTCCGAGGCCGAGAAGCTGGTCGCCGAGGCGATCGAGGAACTCGGCCCCGAGACGCCGGTCCAATTTACGAACACGGCGTACTACCTGCCGGTCATCTACGCCTTCACCGGCAAGAAGGTGGAGACACTCGGCGATCTGCCGCCCGTGCTCGAGCGCTGCCGCTCACTCCTGCACCCGCTACCGGCAGACAAGATGTGGCTGCCGTACCTCGGCGAGACCCTCGACTCCGGGGTCGCGACGCTCTTCGCGGAAGAGGTTATCGAGGGCGTGCGCTTCGTGCGCAAACAGGAGCCGCAGATCATCATGCTCGACGGCGACGGCGATCACAGCCACGACGGCGGGCACTTCTCCGCCGGCTCGCTGGGCGCCCACGGCGGCAAGATGAAGCTCAACGGACCCATCGACGACATCCAGCTTCGCGCCTGGGGCATCCAGCTCGTCGACGGCCGCATGCCCGGCTTCTGCGCAATTGTCGGCGCCGCCAAGAGCAACGAGGTCGCGGTCAAGATCGTGCGCGAGCTGCAGAGCCGCGGCATCCTTATCTTCCTCAGCGGCAACGTCAACGGCCGCAGCATCATTCATCAGCTCCAGGAAGAAGGCATCCAGCTCGGCTACGACACCTTCACCGTACCGTTCGGCCTCGACACTATCTCGGCCGTCTATGCGCTTGGCTTCGCCGCGCGCTCGGCGCTCACATTCGGCGGCATGGACGCGGGCAACGCACGCGACATCATGCTCTACAACAAGTACCGCGTCTTCGCCTTCGTCCTCGCACTGGGCGAGGTCGACGACCTCAAGTACGCGACCGCAGCCGGCGCCATCAGCTACGGCTTCCCCGTGATCGCCGACACGCGCATACCGCAGATCCTTCCCACCGGCGTCACGACGTACGAGCACGTCGTCAGCATGCCGTTCGACGAGATCCCCGGCGCCGACGACATGGAGCGCACCGAGAAGCTCATCCAGCGCTGCATCGAGGTGCGCGGCGTCAAGGTCAAGATCGCCAAGGTGCCGATCCCCGTCTCGTACGGATCGGCGTTCGAGGGCGAGCGCATCCGCAAGGAGATCATGTTCGCCGAGTTCGGCGGCAAGCGCAGCCGCTGCTTCGAGTACCTGCGCAGCAAACCCTCAGACGAAGTCGAGGACGGCAAGATCACGTGCGTCGGCAAGGACTTCGACGAGTTCGCCGAGGGCGAGGCTTACCCGCTCGGCATCGTCGTCGAAGTCTCCGGTCGCAAGATGCAGCTCGACTTCGAACCCATCGTCGAACGCCAGTTCCACTACTTCATCAACGGCGTCGAGGGCGTACAGCACAACGGACAGCGCGACATCACCTGGATTCGTGTGAGCAAAGCCACCGTCGCCAAAGGCTTCAAGATGGAGCACTTCGGCAAAGTGCTGCACGCACGCATCCACGAGGTCTTCGGCAACATCATCGACAAGGCGCAGATCTACCTCACTACCGACGCGGCCGAAGTCGACGAGCTCATCGAGGAGGCGCGCGAGGCCTACCGGCAGCGCAACGAGCGCATCGCCACACTCACCGACGAGTCGGTCGACACGTTCTACTCCTGCCTGCTCTGCCAGAGTTTCGCGCCCAACCACGTCTGCGTCGTGAACCCCGAGCGTGTGGGCCTCTGCGGCGCCTACAACTGGCTCGACTGCAAAGCCTCGTTCGAGATCAACCCGACGGGACCGAATCAGCCGGTACCGAAGGGCGTGTGTGTCGACCCCGTCAAGGGTGAGTTCACCGGGCCCAACGAGTACATCTACGCGCACTCCAACCAGAGCGTCGACAGAGTGACGTTCTACTCGATCATGGAGGCGCCGATGACCTCGTGCGGCTGCTTCGAGTGCATCATGGTGCTCGTGCCTGAAGCCAACGGCTTCATGATCGTCAGCCGCGAGGACCCCAGCATGACACCCTGCGGCATGACCTTCTCGACCCTCGCCGGGACCGCCGGCGGCGGCATGCAGACCCCGGGCATGATGGGCCTCGGCAAGTACTACCTCACCAGCGAGAAGTTCATCTCCGGCGATGGCGGCTGGCCGCGCATCGTCTGGATGAGCTCCTTCCTCAAGGAGAGTATGCGCCCCGAGATCGAGGCCATCGTGGAGCGCAACGGCCACCCAGGGTTGCTCGACCGAATCGCCGACGAGACGATCTGCACGGGCGTCGACGAGCTGGTTGCCTTCCTGGAAGAAAAGGGCCACCCTGCCCTTGCCATGGATCCACTCTTCTGATCCGCGACAACTTGGAGTGCCGATGACTGCTGTGGAGATACCCGTAGAGAAATGGACCGGCTCCGTCCGCGAGGTCACGCTCGGCGCCGGCAGCCGCACCCCGGTAACCGTGGGCGGAGAGACGGCGCTGCCGTTTCTCCCTTTCGAGGGCGCCATGCCGCACCGCCCGGCGCTGGCGATCGAGATCGAGGACCGCGCACCAGCGTGGTCATCTGAGCTGCTCGCCGCCTGGGGCGACGTGGTTAGCGACCCCGGCGTCTGGGCCAAGCGCGCCGTGGAGCTGGGCGCGGAGATGATCTCCCTGCGGCTCGACAGTTGCCACCCGGACCGCGGCGACAACGACGGCGCCTACGCGGTCGAGAAGGTCAAGGCTGTGCTGGCTGCCGTAGACGTGCCGGTCCTCGTCTACGGACCCGGCCAAGCCGACAAGGACAACGAAGTGCTCGTCGCCGTCGCCGAAGCTACCAAGGGTGAGCAGATCGCCCTCGGCATCTGCGAAGAGAAGAACTACCGCACCATCGTGGCCGCCGCCCTCGGTAACGGGCACGTGGTCATCGGCGAGACGCCGATCGACGTCAACCTCGCGAAACAGCTCAATATCCTCATCTCCGATATGGGTCTGCCGCTTGAGCGCGTCCTCATGGACCCCAACACCGGCGCGCTTGGCTACGGTCTCGAGTACACCTACTCGGTGATGGAGCGCCTGCGCTTGGCAGCGCTGATGGGCGACGGGATGACGCAGCAGCCCATGATCTGCCAGACCGGTGCGGAAGTGTGGCGGCAGAAGGAGGCACGCGCCACCGATGACGTGCCCGAGGCATGGGGCGCGCTCGCCGAGCGTGGCGTCGCCTGGGAAATCACGACCGGCATGTCGCTCCTCGAGGCCGGCGCCGACATTCTCCTCCTCCGCCATCCCGACGCGCTGAGCGCGCTGAGCGCAGCTCTCGACGACCTCGTGAAAGGAGCCTGACCGTGGCTCTCACCGGACTGCAGATCTACAAGCTTCTGCCGCAGACGAACTGCAAGGAGTGCAGCTTCCCCACGTGCCTGGCCTTCGCCATGAAGCTCGCTCAGAAGGGTACCGAGCTCGACAAGTGCCCCCATGTGAGTGAAGAGGCGAAGGCGGCGCTCGACGCTGCTTCGGCGCCGCCAATCAAGCTCGTCTCCATCGGCAGCGGCGAGCGCGCCTTCGAGATCGGCAACGAAGTCGTCCTCTACCGGCACGAGAAGACCTTCTACCATCAGCCTGGCCTCGTCGTACGCGTCAAGAGCGACGACGCGCAGCTTGCCGACAAAGCCGCCCAAGTGGCCGCGTACGCCCTTGAGCGCGTCGGTATGGAACTGCGCCTCGACGGCATCGCGGTTCAGCAGGCGGGCGGCGACGCCGCCGCCTACGCCGCCGCCGTGGCGGCGGTTCGCGTCGCCGCCCCGGGCCTTCCGCTCGTCCTCGAGACGGCTGATCACGCCGCCGCCGAGGCCGCCCTCTCCGGTGGCGCCGCGGCCGAGAAGCCGCTTCTGCGCGGCGCCTCCACCGCCAACGCCCAAGCCATGGCGGAAGTCGCCAAGAAGCACGGCTGCGCCCTCACCATCAGCGCCGTCGCAGGCGACCTCGGCGAGCTCGTCGACCTCTCCGAATCCGTACGCGCCGCAGGCGTTGAGCACCTGGTCCTCGACCCCGGCACGACCTCGCTGGGCAGCGACCTCTCAGCTTTCACGCAACTTCGTCGCCTGGCGCTCAAGAAGGGTGCTCGCGCACTCGGCTTCCCCATTCTCGCCGATTGCGCGGCGCCCACGTGGCAGGCAGAACTCGCCCGCGCCTCGCAGGCAATCGCCAAGTACGCCGGCGTGATAGTCCTCGATCACTTCGAGCCTGGCGCCCTCTACGCCCTCATGACGCTGCGGCAGAACATCTACACCGACCCGCAGAAGCCGATTCAGGTCGACCCCAAGATGTACGAGATCGGCACGCCGGCAGCCGACAGCCCACTGCTCATCACGACGAACTTCTCCCTCACCTACTTCTCCGTGTCGGGTGAGGTCGAGGGCTCGGGAGTCGCGTCGTGGCTCCTGGTCGCCGACTGCGACGGTCAGTCGGTGCTCACCGCGTGGGCCGCCGGCAAACTCGACGCCGAGAAGATCGCCAAGTCGGTGAAGGCCTGCGGCATCGGCGACAAACTCGCACACAAGAAGCTCGTGATTCCCGGACACGTTGCCGGACTCTCCGGCGAAGTCGAAGAAGAGTTGCCGGGCTGGCAGATCATGGTCGGCCCGCGCGACGCGGTCGACATCCCGTCGTACCTCAAGACCATCTGGCCGGCAGCGTAGGCGCACGATGTCAGACGCCCCCGCGACGAGGAGTAAGACCGTCATGGCGACGGTCACATTCTCGCCCTCGGGCGAGTCTATCGAGGTGCCTGTGGGCACGAGCCTGCTCGATGCCGCGATCCTCTGCGACCTCGACCTCCCCGCCCCCTGCGCCGGACAAGGCCGCTGCGGCCGTTGTCGCGTGCGCGTCACGAGCGGGGAGGTCGTGCGCCGCAGCAACGCGGGCCTGGAGATGCAGGAGATAGCCGAGGGATGGACCGTCGGTTGCCTGACCTACGTAGCCGGACCCGTGGAGGCCTACATCCCGCCGCGCAAGCGCGAGAATGTCCGTCCCCACGGTCATGCCGCGGCCCAACCGGAGGCACTGCTCGTCCCGTGTGAGTGGCAGCAAAATCCCTCTGTACGCAGCGTGACGATCACTTTGGATCCACCGACGCTCGAAGACAATACGAGCGATCTCGACCGTCTGCGACGTGAACTGGCACGCCAGGCGGATATCACGAGCCTACGCGCACAGTTGCCGCTACTGCGCGACCTGGGCCACGTACTGCGTTCGTCCAACTGGAACGTCCGTGTGACGCTCGAGATGCAGGATTGGGCCTACGGCAGTCTGCTTCCGCCGCGACTGGTCGACATCCGCGCGGCCGACGAGGTCTCCGGCAACTACGGCCTCGCCGTCGACATCGGCACCACGAGTATCGTCGCCTACCTCATCGACTTCGACACGGCGCGCATCGTCGACAGCGAGAGCGCCTACAACCGGCAGATCTCCTGCGGCGAGGACGTGATCTCACGCATCATCTTCGCGCGCCGCAACAACGGTCTCGACCAGCTTCAGTCCCTGGTCCTCGCCACCATCAACGATCTCATCGCCCGCCTCGTGGAACGCAATCACATCAGCGGGCGCGACATTCACGAAGTGGCCATGGCGGGCAACACCACCATGACGCATCTGCTCCTCCACATCGATCCGCGCTACTTGCGTGAGGAGCCCTACATCCCGACTGTGGCGCAGCCGCCGCGTCTCTTGGCCGCGGACCTGCGCCTCGACGTGAACCAGCTCGCGCGTGTACATTGTCTGCCCGCCGTCGGCAGCTATGTCGGGGGCGACATCACCGCCGGCGTCATCTCGTCGGGCATGTACGCGACCGAGAAGCTCACCCTCTTCATCGACATCGGCACCAACGGTGAGATGGTCCTCGGCAATCGCGACTGGCTGCTCTCCTGCGCCTGTTCGGCGGGCCCGGCCTTCGAGGGCGGCGGCGTTAAACACGGCATGCGGGCCAGCGAAGGCGCCATCGAAGACGTCTACATCGACGATGCGACGTTTGAGCCCTCGTTTCGCACCATCGACGACGCTCCTCCCGTCGGTATCTGCGGCAGCGGCCTCATCGACCTTCTCGGAGAGCTCTTCTACACCGGCCTCCTCGACAAGTCTGGACACCTCAACCGCGACGCCACCACGGACCGCGTGCGTGTCAACAGCGCCACTGCCGAGTACGTCGTCGTGTTTGCCGGCGACCGCGATGCGGCGCAGGACATCGTCATTACCGATTCCGACATCACCTCGCTGCTGCGTGCGAAAGCAGCGATCTACGCCGGCTACGAGGTGCTCTGTCGCAGTGTCGGTGTCGATCTTGCCGACGTCGAGCAAATCCTCATCGGCGGCGCCTTCGGGCAGTATCTCAACGTCGAGAAGGCCATCCGCATCGGCCTTCTGCCAGACCAGCCCGTGGAGCACTTCAGATTCCTCGGCAACACCAGCGCTCAGGGCGCCTACGCAACCCTTCTCTGCGCCAGTACGCGTCAGGAAGTGCGCGACGTCGCCGCCAAGATGACCTACTTGGAGCTGAGCGCCGACAACAGCTTCATGGACGAGTACACGTCGGCCCTCTTTCTTCCGCACACCGACCTGGAAGCGTTCCCGAGCGTCGCACGCGCGTTGGCGGAGCGCGCCAACGACGCCATGAAGTCATGAGAGGACCGCGTCGCCGGAGGTACGCTCAGTGACAATCACCATCGCCGTTGCCGGCAAGGGCGGCACGGGCAAGACCACGCTCACCGGACTCCTGATCAGGCGTCTGATCGAAGCCAAAGCTAGCCCCATCCTCGCCATCGACGCCGACCCTGCCAGCAATCTCAACACCGTCCTCGGTCTACCTCTCGAGAAGACCGTCGGCGACGTGCGCGAAGAGACGAGCGAGAAGGCGCGTGCCAATCTCATCGAGGCCGGGATCGCCAAACGCGACCTCCTCGACTACGAGATCAATCAGAGCGTCGTCGAAGGCGTAGGCGTCGACCTCCTCGCCATGGGTCGCCCCGAAGGCGCCGGCTGCTACTGCGCCGCCAACAACATGCTGCGCGCGATCATCGACGCGATCGCCGAGTCCTATCCCTTCGTCGTCATCGACAACGAGGCAGGACTCGAGCATCTGTCGCGGCGCACGACGCGCAACGTCGACGTGCTCTTCATCATCAGCGACGCCAGCCTACGCGGCATCACGACCGCCGGCCGCGTGCGCGCCATGCTCGACGAGCTCGATACGAAGGTCGGGCAGCACTTCCTCATCGTCAACCGAGCCGCCCACGGTCTCACCCCAGAACTCACGGCCGCCATCGCCGAGCAGCAACTCGAACTGCTCGCGGTGCTGCCCGACGACCCGCTGATCGGCGCCTTCGACGCATCCGGCAGGCCCATCACTGAACTGCCGGACGACAGTCAGCTCAAGACCGCGTTCTACAAAGTCCTCGACAGGCTCCCAATTGATTTCCTCGGCAAGGAGGCCGCACGTGCTGATCATCGGTGAGAACATCCATATCATCGCCCCGCCTGTGAAGGCGGCGATCGAGGCACGCGACGCCAAGGCGATTCAAGACATGGCCGTGCGCCAAGTCGAGGCCGGGGCCGGCGTGGTCGACCTCAACATCGGGCCGCAGAAGAAGCTCGGCCACGAGATCATGCCGTGGATCGTGCAGGCCGTGCAGGACGTCGTCGACGTGCCCCTGTCGCTCGACACCACGAACCTCGCCGCCATGCGCGCCGGACTCGAGGTCTGTAAACAACCGGCGATGCTCAACTCAGCGTCCGCCGACCCTGCGCGACTCGACAGCGTCATGCAACTCGCGGCCGAGTTCGACGCCCGAGTCATCGCGCTGACGATGGGCGTCGACGGCATTCCCACGACGGCCGACGGCCGCGCCGGCATCGCCATGGAGGCGCTGCTTCCCGCAGCCGAAGCAGCCGGCTTGGCCATGCCCGACGTCTTTCTCGACCCGCTCGTCCTCACCGTCACCTGCAATCAGGACGTAGCCGAGGCGGCCATCGATGCCATCCGCATCTTCAAACAGCTGTCCGACCCTGCGCCGACGACGGTGGTCGGCCTCTCCAATATCTCCAACGGCTGCCCCGCCGAGATCCGCGGTCTCATCAACCGCACGTACCTTGTCATGCTCATGGCCGCCGGACTGGACGCGGCGATCGCCGACCCGCTGGACGCCAAACAGAACGAATTCATCCGTATCATCGAGCAGCGTGACGCCAGCACGCCCGTGGGCAAGCTCATCATCGCGCTCTACGACGCAACCGAGGCCATGGAAGATCTCGACGCGAATCTTGTGGATCTGGACGACCCGGCCCAGGTCGACATCTTCAAGACCTACCGGATGCTGCGCAATCAGGTCATCTACGCCGACTCATATCTGCGCATCTAAGGTGCGGAAGAGCGACGGCGGGGGGGGGGGGGGCGCCCGCCCCCCCCCCCCCCGCCGTTATCGCGTACGGGGTTGTGACTCAGGCGGCGCCGGCGGCGTCAGAACCGTTGTCCTGTGCGGGCGGAGTGTAGCTCGTCCAAGGGTCGACATTGTCGCTCCCCCAACCGCAGCACCCACCGTTGCCCTTCATCATCTTCCATCCAAAGAACGCGCCGGCTCCAACGAGGGCAAGCAGTGAGAAGAGAACAGCGAGCTTCTTCATGTGGGTTCCTCCTCGAGTTTGCTCACTGCATCTTACCTCACGACCGCGTGTCTCACCCGTTCACACTTGAGCTTTTTGCGATTCCGTTATTGACTCTCTGCTGCGGCGCCTTGCGCGCCCGAAGACCAAAGGAGGTTCGGTGGCACACGACGTTCAAGTGAAGGAGATCCCATCCCAGCTCGCACTCACCGTCCACGCGCATGCCTCAATGGCGACCGTCGCCGAGGCGCTGGGCGAAGCGTTTACGAGCATCATGACGGCTGCCGAGGCAACCGGAGCGCGCTATGTCGCCCCGCCGTTTGCACTCTACCCCGCTGAGGTTACGGCAGAGTTCGAGGTTGTGGTGTGCATGCCGGTCATCGCCGGAAGCACGCCCTCCGGGGACGTCCAACTCGAGGAGATCCCCGGCGGCACGATGGCATCGACAACTCATCATGGCCCCTACTCGAGCCTTGGCGCGGCATACGGCGATCTGCAGGCGTGGATGGTCGCCAACGGCAAGAAGCCCAGCGGCCCGTGCCGCGAGGTCTATCTCAACGAGCCCGACAAAGTCTCCCCGGAAGAGATCCTCACCGAGATCGACTGGCCGTTCATCTAGGCTGCCAGCGGGCAGAGCGCGGGTGACCGCCGCGCCTAGGATGCGGTACACTACGGCCCTGCGACGCATCCCATAGCGCCGCACGCGGAGAAGTGGCCGAGTGGCTGAAGGCAACCGCCTGCTAAGCGGTTAAGGGGTGTCAAACTCCTTCCCGGGTTCGAATCCCGGCTTCTCCGCCAGTTTTTGCCTCGCGCACCGGTTTCCGAAAGCCTGTCGCTCCGGTATACTGCGAGGCCCAAGCGCCCGTAGCTCAGTTGGATTAGAGCGTCGGTCTACGGAACCGAAGGTCGCAGGTTCGAGTCCTGCCGGGCGCGCCACCCTCCCAGGAGACCCACAGAGAGGTCGCAGAGACCCCTCAGGCCCCACTGATTGACTAACCCCGCAGTCAATCGGGAGGGCACCGTGAATACGGCCATCATCTACCTGGCGAACCTCATCGCCATCGTCATCCTGGTCTTCGGACTCTACGTACCACGCCACCATCGCCGTGACCTGATGGTCGCCTACCTGGGCGTCAACATCGGCGTGCTCGCGGTCGCGAGCGTGCTCGCAGGCAGCACGATTGGGATGGGCCTCGGTCTCGGCCTCTTCGGCATCCTCTCGATCATCCGCCTGCGCTCGGACGAACTCGCCCAGCACGAAGTCGCCTACTACTTCTCCGCACTCGGACTCGGCTTGCTGGGTGGTCTCGCGATCACGCCCGTGTGGCTCACTGCGAGCCTCATGGCGTTGATCGTCGGAGTGATGTTCGTCGGCGATCACCCTCGCCTCCTGTCGAGCTACCGGCGGCAGCTACTCGTTCTCGATCGCGCCTTCCTCGATGAGGCGGCCCTTCGTACCTACCTCGCGCAGCGCCTGGGCGCTACCATTCACGGCCTTACGGTGACGAAAGTCGACTTGGTCAACGACACAACCACCGTCGAGGTGCGCTTCGCACTGCGCGACCGCCCATCCGCGACCATGCTGCATCTCGCAAACGAGGCCAACGCCTTCCCCGAGGTGGGACTCGAGCGCAGCGCCGAGATCACAGGGGGCCGAGGATGATTGCCGCCAGTGATCCCTCACTAAGCCCTCGCCGTCTCGCTCCCATCGACCTCGACGAACTGGTCAGCCGGGCCGCTCTGCAGACACGCGTCGATCGCAAGTACGTCGTGACGACGGCGGCCGCCGCCGCCCTCATCGAGCGACTGGCTCACGGCGCACGCGTCCTCGAGATCGACGGTCGGCGCGATTTCGCGTATGCCTCGCTGTACTACGACACTCCCGCGCTGGACAGCTATCACCTGGCGGCTCGAGGCCGCCGCCGGCGCTGGAAGGTGCGGCGCCGCGACTACCTCGATACCGGCACATCATGGCTCGAGGTCAAGACACGGCACGCCGGGCAAACGGTCAAGCATCGCGTGCCCTGCTCCCAGCTGGGCAGCCTGACGGAGGACGATACGGCGTACGTCGACGACATCCTGCGCAGCGAACTCGTCGACGACATCGACACTCAGACCCTGGCCCCAGCGCTACAAACACGCTACCGGCGGACGACCCTCTACCTGCCCGACAACGACAGCCGCGTGACACTCGACACACATCTCGCGTTCACCGCCGCAGACCAATCACGAGCGCTTGCCGTTCCCAGCCGCGTGGTTATCGAGACGAAGACCCCCGGCGCGCCTTGCGTCGCCGACCGCGAGCTCTGGTCCATGGGTCTGCGCCCAGTGCGCATCTCGAAGTACGGCACCGGGCTGGCCGCTTTGCGTCCAGATCTCCCCCACACCAAGTGGCGGCGCGTCATGCAGCGCGCTCTCAACCTCAAAGACACCAGGAGCGCAGCATGAAGAAGCTCACCTACTATCTGGCGGTGATCCTCGCCTTGGGACTCCTCCTCGCGGGTTGTGGATCGGACGCCTCCACAGCAACAGGCAGCGTAACGGCGTCGCAGGCGGACAGGCTCACGGACACGATGACAACCGCCACCGAGACCGTCGCGGCCGCACTCTCAACGTACGCCAAGAGCCACGCCGATGCCGATGACGGCGACTACAACGAAAGCGATGTCATCGATGTCGATCTCTCCTCAGCGACTTCACAGACCAACAACGGCGTCACCGTGGAGGGCACGACGATCACCATCAGCGCACCCGGCACGTACCGCCTCAGCGGCACCCTCGACGGCGGGCAAGTCCTGGTCGACAGCCCCGGTGAGGGCAAGGTGCGGCTGATCCTCGACGACGCGTCGATTACCTCATCGGACTCACCCGCGCTCGAGATCGCCGCGGCCGACGAGCTCGTGTTGGTGCTGGCCGCCGGTTCGAGCAACGTCCTCGCAGATGCAGCGGGCTACAGCACCTCGACAAGCGGCGATGCGCCCGTCGCCGCCCTGTCGTCGATGGCCGATCTCACGATCGCCGGCGACGGGAGCCTCAGCGTCACAGGTAACGCCAACGACGGCATCGCCAGCAAGGACGGCTTGGTGATCCTCTCCGGCGACGTCAGCGTGACCGCCGTCGACGACGGCATTCGCGGCAAAGACTATCTGCGCATCGAGGGAGGAACCGTCACCGTCGATGCCGCCGACGACGCCCTCAAGTCGGACAATGAGGAGGATGCCAGCGTTGGCTACATCGCTTTCCTCGGTGGCGAAGTGACACTCAGCGCCGGAGACGACGGAGCCCACGCCGAGGGCGGCTTAGTCATGGGCGACGCAACCGTAACGGTCCTTGAGTCGACAGAAGGCCTCGAGGCCACGGCCATGACGCTCGCCGGCGGCACGATAGACGTCACCGCGAGCGACGACGGCATCAATCTGGCCGGCGGTGACGGATCAGACGTCGGCGGGTTCCCCGGCGAGACGAGCGGCAACTACAACCTCACGATCGCCGGTGGCACCATCACGGTCGACGCAGATGGCGACGGACTCGACGTCAACGGCGCCGTCACCATGACCGGCGGAACCGTGATTGTCAGCGGCCCTACATCTGACGGCAACGGCGCCCTCGATGCGGACGGCGGCGTCACCATAAGCGGCGGCATCCTCCTCGCCGCCGGCAGCGCCGGCATGGCCGTCGCGCCAACCAGCGACTCTGCTCAAGGTTGGGTCTCAGTAACCCTGGACACGCCCCTCGCAGCCGGCGAGGTTGTGCAGATCGTGAGCGGAGAGGATGTCCTCGCCACCTATACGACGGCGAAGGTAACATCCTCCATCGTCTTCTCATCGGCGTCCATCGTGTCCGGTGAGAGCTACGACGTCTACGTCGGCGGAAGCGCGTCGAGCGACAGCCTCGCCGGTTACTCAGCCTCCGGAGATCTTTCCGGCGCAGACAAGATCGCGTCCGTGACCGCCGGCGAACACACCGCCGGTGGGCGCGGATCCGGCATGGGCGGCGGCGCGCCGGGGGCGTGACGCCGCCGGTTCTCGCCGACGGATACGGGACGGATCTCGGAGACGACGCTCGGCGGTCCTGTCGAGCACAAAGGCGCGTTCGGCGACGTGCAGACCCATGGTCGTCCGTCCCGTGCGCTCGCATGTGGAGCGCAGAGCAGTGAAGGGGGGCGCTCGTCAATGTGCGACGAGCGCCCCCCTTCACTCTTCAGACACCTTGCTCGCTCCTTGCTCGCCGCCAAGTGGCAGCGCCGGCCGCGCTAGTCGCGACCGCCCAGGAACATGGAAAGGAAGAAGAGCAGCTGACCGATGGCCGCCAGTGCACCCGCGACGTACGTCATGGCCGCAGCGGTGAGCGTTTGACGAACCCCGGCGACTTCTCCCGCGTTGGTGACCAGCCCGAAATCCTGGAGTTGTGCAGCGGCGCGGCGGGAGGCATTGAACTCCACCGGCAGCGTCACCAGCTGGAACAAGACCACGAAGCCGTAGATGACGACTGCCGCCATGACGAGGCCCGCGAGGTTCAAGAAGAACCCCGCGATCAGCAGGATGAACCACGCTTGCGAGCCGAAGGCCGCTACCGGCCAGATCGCGGCGCGCACGCTCATGGGGAAGTAACCGTGCGCGTGTTGCAGTGCGTGACCGACCTCGTGAGCGGCGACGGCCGTCGATGCCACCGAGCGGCCGGCATACACCTGCTCCGACAGAGCGACGGCGCGGGTCCGCGGATCGTAGTGATCGCTGAGAGCGCCCTGACGCGACATCTGCACCGGCACGTCGCGCAAGCCGTTGCGATCGAGAATCTCGCGCGCCACCTCGGCGCCGGTCTTGCCGGTCGCGATAGGCTTCTGGCTGTTGGCATTGAAGGTGGACCGCAGCCAAGCCTGAATCGCGAACCCGAAAATCATCGGGATGATGAAGTAGATGAGGTATGAGGTAAGGCTACCCATGGTGAAGCATCTCTCCTCGCGCTCTGGCGGGCGCGGTACGTGGTGGGTTGTATGTCGTAGTATACCCCAACGAGTATCCGACACCTGGACCCATGTCTAACGCACATTTCCCGCGGCACGAGTACTTCATGCGTCTGGCTCTGCGCGAGGCGCAGCGTGCCGCCCAGCACGGCGATGTTCCTGTGGGCTGCGTCATCGTCCTCGACGGCGAGGTGATTGGCGCGGCCGGCAACGAGCGCGAACTCCGTCAGAGCCCACTTGCGCACGCGGAGATCCTCGCCATCGAGCAGGCGGCGACGCGACTTCACACGTGGCGTCTGCTCAACACCGTGCTCTACGTCACCCTCGAGCCCTGCCCGATGTGTGCCGGCGCCATCGTCCAGGCGCGGATCCCCCACGTCGTCTACGGCGCCCGCGACGAAAAGGCTGGCGCCGCAGGCACGCTCTACAACATCTGCAACGACAGCCGCCTCAATCACTGCGCCGCCGTCACCGACGGTGTCCTCGCCGACGAGGCGGTCGCGCAGCTACGCGAGTTCTTCCAGGCACGCCGATGACGCCGCCGTACACACTCCCTGAGGACGCGGAACTGCGCGCGCGCGTCGCCCGTCTCATGCCGCGCTTGGAGCGCGAGCTCGAGCGGCTGGTGCGCATTCCGTCCGTCGCCTTCCCGGGTTTCCCGACGGCGCCGCTGCGAGAGGCCGCAGAGGCCACCGCCGCGCTGCTGCGCGACGCCGGGCTGCCACGTGTAGATCTCGTCGCCGTGCCCGGCTCGCCGCCCCTCGTGTACGGTGAACGGCCGCCGGCCGCCGGCGCCGCAACCGTGCTCCTCTACGCCCACTACGACGTCCAGCCCAGCGGCGACGAGAACGCCTGGACAGAGGCGCCGTTCGCGCCACTGCGCCGCGACAACCGTCTCTACGGTCGCGGCACCGCCGACGACAAGTCCGGCATCATCCTCCATCTCGGCGCTCTTCTCGCCCTCGGCGACACGTGTCCGCTGGGAATCAAAGTGCTGATCGAGGGCGAGGAAGAGGTGGGCCTCGGCCATCTCGAGTCG
Organism: Thermoleophilia bacterium; assembly: GCA_041393415.1. GTDB lineage: Bacteria > Actinomycetota > Thermoleophilia > UBA2241 > UBA2241 > CAIXSE01. Next base: position 125,450 of record JAWKKE010000006.1, read on the forward strand.
TACGTCGTCACGCACCCCGAGCTTGTTACCGCGGACGCGATCATCGTCGCCGACGGCGGCAATCTCACGCTCGGCACGCCGACGCTGACCACATCGCTACGTGGCCTTACGGCCGTCGACGTCACCGTGAGAACCCTGGCCTCGCCGCTCCATAGCGGCACGTTCGGCGGCGCAGCGCCGGACGCGCTCATCGCGCTGACACGGATCATCGCCAGCCTGCACGACGACGAGGGCAACGTCGCCGTGGCCGGCCTGAACCGTATCGAGTACACCGGCGCGCCGTACGAAGAGCCGCTATACCGCGCCCACACAGGCGTCCTAACGGATGTTGAGCTCATCGGCTCGGGGTCGATCGCGGAGCGTCTGTACGCACGGCCGTCGATCAACGTGATCGGCATCGACGCGCCCCGCGTGGACGGCTCGCTCAACGCCCTAGTCCCCGAAGCGCGCGCCCGCATCAGCGTTCGCCTCGCACCGGGCCAGGATTCCGATGCCGCCTACGAGGCCGTCGTGCGCCACATCCGCACGGTTACGCCGTGGAGCGTCGCCGTGACCATCGCGCGCGCCGGCTCAGGGGAGGGCTTTCTGGCGCGCACCGACGGTCGCGCCTACCAGGCCGCTGAAACGGCGCTCTGCGCCGCCTTCGGTCGCGATGTCGTCCACGTCGGGCAGGGCGGCTCCATACCCCTTGTCGCCGCCCTACAGCGTCTCGTTCCAGCGGCGGAGATCATCCTCTGGGGCGCTGAGGAGCCGGAGTGCCGCATCCACGCTCCCGACGAGAGCGTCGACCTCGGCGAACTCGAACGCTGCACGTTGGCCGAGACGCTCCTCCTTGCCGCGCTGGCTGCACCGCCGGCCACAGGCTGACCCGGCGGCTTCCCTGACGTATACTGACGTCCGTTCTGTTGCCTCGTCGCGGCAGGCGCTGGAGAGGTGTCCGAGTTGGCTTAAGGAGCGCGACTGGAAATCGCGTAGGCGGGGGTAACCTGTCTCGGGGGTTCGAATCCCCCCCTCTCCGCCACCAAGTCAAGACACAGGACCACGGGCGACCTCACTCGAGGACTCCTTCCGGCGACGTCTACCACGTCCTTCGCGCCCGCGCTCAACCCCCGCCCTGACCGAAATCGCTTGACCGTGCGATCGGACGACGCGCGCTCGATTGCCCGCCCTCGCGCCTCCCCGGTATACTCCGGCAGTTGCCGCTTCCTCGGAAGCCGGTCATCTCGCGGAGAGGTGGCAGAGCGGTTGAATGCGGCGGTCTCGAAAACCGTTAGTCCGGTTTCCCGGGCTCGGGGGTTCGAATCCCCCCCTCTCCGCCAGTCTCCGTAGAACTCAAGCGCGCCGCGCGCACTTGAGACTCGAGTGTCGCCAGCTTCTCCTCGAACCCCGTCTGCGCCGTCTTCGATTCGTCCAGCAAAGCGCGCAACTGCGCCAATGTTGCCTCCATGCCCTCCTCATTGGAGATCGCGACCGGGCGACGTCGCCGCGGCGCCAGGAACGCATTGGTGACGAAGCCCGTGAGGGCGCCGAACAGGCCCACGCCTGCGGCCATGACGATCATTCCAACCACTCGACCAATCGTCGTGACAGGATAGCGGTCGCCGTAGCCCACCGTCGTCATAGTCACATAGGTGAACCAGATGGCGTCGCTGGCGCTGACGATGTTCGCGTTTGGGCTTGCGCTCTCCGCCTTGTACACCGCGAGTCCGCCGAACTCGAGGAGGAGAAACAGCAAGAGGAGAACACTGAGCAAAGCACTGCCGGCCCTGTCCTCACGGAAGTCGCGGACCATGTTGGCGAGGCCGTAGCGACGCATGAGCCGGATGGCGCGAACGAGCCGAAACACACGCATGATGTTGGTTTGCGTGAACGGTGTACCGGCCAGCAAATCCGCCCATCCGTACTCGCGCAGGAAGTAGTGACGGCGCGACTCCGCCGACAGGAGGCGGTAGACGAAGTCACCGAGGAACAACACCGTCAGAAGACCGTTCATCAGCGACACGATCCCGCGAACCATAGGATCGGAAGCGACGATGATCAGCACCAAGTTCACCACCGAGATGATCGAGACGACGGCAATGAACAGCTCGTAGGTAGTGTTCTTGAGCTCGTTTGGGCGTTGTTGCACGGCGACCCCGCGAGGATCAAACGGCTGTGGCGACTACCATCACTTCGCAGCGCACCGGCGTATTCCTCGGGTCATCGCCGACGGTCTCCTCGACCCGCAGACACATTCCGTCTACGGCACGTGCCGTAGACGGATGTTCCAGGTGCCCCTAGACAGATGTTCCAGAGTCGCGATTGCCCCAGCAGCCGATCCACAGACTAGACAGGCACGACACTCGTGTGAGCGAACGACTGGAGCAACGGTGCGCGGTCGACAGCGAGGGAAGATACGCGACGTCCTTGCGAAGGGAACGGATCTCGCGCCTGCCGAGTTCTCGCCGGGCTCGCGAGGCGTGCGTCCCTCGGGAGAAGACGCACACCCCAGCCTGCGGAACGTGGCACCTCTCGCAACCGGGCCCGCTCGCCTCCCCGCAGGTGCATGGTCCTCGTCGGCCATTCAAGCGCAGCGCATCTCGACCCGCACGAACTCCTAGAGCGGCGACTCCCGAAACGCGCGCGCCTGCACCGCGTACATCTGCGCGTAGCGACCGCCGAGCGAAACAAGCTCGTCGTGGGTGCCGCTTTCCACGAGGCGGCCTTCGTCCATGACGTGAATCCGATCGGCGCCACGCACCGTGCTGAAGCGATGGCTCACCAGCATCACGGCGCGGCCGCGAGCGCGCGCTTTGATCTCCCGAAACACCGCCCACTCCGCCTCTGCGTCGAGCGCGCTCGTCGGCTCGTCGAAGATCAGGAACTCCGCGTCGCGAACGAAGGCCCTGGCGACGGCGATCTTCTGCCACTCCCCGCCGCTCAGCTCCTCACCGTCTGCGAACCACTTGCCGAGCACGGTGTCGTAGCCGTGAGGCAACGCCTGGATGACTTCGTCGGCGCCGGCGTCGCGCGCCGCTACCGCGATCGCAGGATCGTCGGCGGCGCGCTCCACATCACCGATGCGGATGTTCTCGCGCGCCGTGAACTGGTACTCCGAGAAATCCTGAAAGACCACACCGATGTGCCGACGCACCTCGGCCGCATCGAAGCTGCGTATATCCACACCATCGAGAGTGATCACGCCGGCCGTCGGTTCGTACAGCCGACTCAGGAGCTTCACCAACGTCGTCTTCCCGGAGCCGTTGGCGCCGACCACCGCCGTGACTTCGCCAAGGCGAATCTCGAGCGAGACGTCGGCGAGCGCCACCCGATCCGTATCGGGGTAGCGAAAGCCCACGCCGGAGAGACACAGGCCGTGAGTGACGGGCCGCGGGAGGGGCACAGGCTCCGCCGGCGACGCCGCCCGCGGCTCCAGCTTCATGAACTCACCGTAGTTGGTGAGGAAGAGGTTGTCTTCGTAGAGAGCGGCCAACCCGCCGAGCAGGGATTGCAGCGAGCTCAGGCCGGTCTGAAACGCCTGGTAGTACATCACCATCGCGCCCAGGCTGATCACTCCCAAGATTGTCTCCCAGACGATGAAGGCAAAGGTGCCGAAGACGGCGAGCACGACCGCGCCGCCGGTCGCGAGCTCGGCGAGAGCACGGCGGCGCGCGATCCCCAATCGCTCCTTGCGCAGCACACCGCGCAAGTCGCGATGCATCCCGCGCAGAAGATCCCCAAGACCGAAGACCCGCACCTCCTTGGCACTCGCATCGGAGGTGAGGAGCCAGTGCAGATACCAACTCTGACGTTCGGCCATCGTCCGCTGCCGCTGCCACGCGTACATCGTCCGTGAGTACTTCACGCGCACCAGCGCGCCAGGGATCGCCACTAGCACAACGACAAGCCCCACCGCCCAGTGCAGAGTCACGAGCAGGCCGGACATGGCGATTACGCTGATCGCGCTCTGCACGCTGGCGAAGAGATCGGTCACGATGCGCGTCGGCCGTGTGGGTGCCTCCTGTTGGGCGCGATGCAACGTGTCGTAATACGCCGAGTTCTCGTAGTAGGCGAGATCGACGGCGATCGACTGGGCGTGGATGACGTCGCTCACGTAGTCCGTCACCGTCTGACCCAGCGTCTCGTTGGCGAGCGCGGCGCCGGCGCGCAAGAGAACCGCCGCCAGTCCTACGAGTCCTGCCAACGCCACAAGAACGAGCACCTCGCGCAAGGCGGCGTCGTGGTCGGGTGCGGCGACCGCCGCCGTCACCGCATCCACAATCAGCTTCATCAGATACACGGCGAGCAGTGGCACCACGCCCTGAACGATGGCCACGACGGCGCTGAGCGCTGTCCAGCCGGGCGCCGCACGCCAGACCAGGCGCAGCGCCGCGCCGAGATGCAGCGCGTCGCGCAGCGTCGGCTTCTTGCTGTCGTCGCTCAGACCGGCCTCCCTGCCCACCTCGGATAGTATCGACACGCATTCCGCCGCGGCGGAGCACTGCGGCGCAGGACTGCGCCGCAGTGCTCACGCGCTCCCCTCTGTGCGACGATCCGCCTAGCGGCGCGTGTACGCAAGCGCGTGGTACGCGCGGCGCGCCGCCCCGGTGAGCGGACGCAGAAGTCCCAAGCAGCTCAGCGCAGCGATCACTCGGCGCTCGGGCCCCATGCCGAAGCGCACGCGCCTCTCACCCCTCTCGACGCGCACGACACGGCCAAGAACACTCGGCGGCGGCACCACGCCGTCGGCCGCCGCCGCGTTGTCGCCGCGCACGAGTACGCCGCGGTGCGAGCGCCGCACAACGCGATGAACAGCGAGCGTCGCGCCACGCGCCAATTCCACGGCGACAACCTCACCGACGCGAGGCGCCACCCCCCGCAACGGCGCCACCACCACCACGTCGCCGTCGCGCACGAACGGCGCCATGCTCCCACCGCGCACCACGGTGCGCAGTCCGGCGTCACGCTCACGCATTCCGTACAGGAGCTCCAGTTGGCCACGGTTCGAAAGCGGCAGTTCGCCGCCGGCCAAGCTGAACAGATCTGACTCGGATTCACGCATATCAGTCGACGACGCCGAGAATCCCTCGCCGCGCCAACTCATCGGCAAAGCCGAGCACATCGGCCTCGAGCGCCGTCCCTTCAGCCTCGTACTCAGCAGCCAAAGCCTCCACGACTTCAGCCAGGGTGCGACGGCCGTCGAGGAGTCGCCAGATGGCTCGACCGGTGTCGTTGAGCGTATACAGCTCGTCGTCGGCGTCGCCGATGCCGGCGACCAGCGGCACGATGATGACCTCGCCCTCGATCTCGCGCGCCACGACATCACGGGATGGCGCGCACATCGTCTCGAGCGTGAGTGACGGCGGCATATTCGACCTCCGGTTCGCAAGTTGACGCGAGCTTACTCCCGGGCACGCCGGCGTGTGCGTTTGCTTGACCCGCTGCGCCCCGCTGCGGACAATCGCCATCGATATTGCCACGACTTGTGAAGGATGTCGAAGCTGCCGCCCAAGCACCGCTATTACCAGATCGCAGGCATCACCGTGCAGGTCGAGAGCGATCTGCCCTTCAGCGCCTCAACGTTTCACCCCAAGTTCGCCTCATTCGCGGTCGACGAAGGCGGTCCCGACACGGTTCTGCTTCGCCATCACTTCGAGATCCCGGATCTCGCCAGCCTGCCCGCCGGTCGAGAGATCTACCGCCACCCACCGTGGGCGATTCGCGAGACGGCGTCAGGTTGGACCTACCTCGGCATCGCCGCGGATGCCGACGACGACACCATCCATTGCGTCGCACAGTTCTCCGCCGACTACGCGGTCGGCGACATCTTCACGCCACCGCATACCATGGAGTGGTGGCGACAGGGCAATCTCAGTTCACTCACGCTCTTCCCCACCGATCAGATCTGGCTGGCGCAATTGCTCGCCCACCGCTCCGCGTGCTACGTGCACTCCGCCGGTGTCATGATCGACGATCAGGGCCTCCTCTTCGTAGGACACTCCGAGGCGGGAAAGTCGACGACGACACAGCTCGTTCGTCGCGCGCTTCCGGGGCGCGCGACGATCCTCTGCGACGACCGCAATATCGTCCGCCTCTGGCCGGACGGTGCTCACGTCCACGGCACCTGGAGCCACGGCGACGTCCCCGCCGTCTCCGCCGCCGGACCGCCGCTGCGCGCCATCCTCTTCCTCGAGCAGGCGCGCGCCAACGAGCTTGTGCCGCTCACCGACCGGATGGAGGCGTGGCAGCGATTGCTGGCTACGCTCGTCAAACCGCTGATCACCGCCGCTTGGTGGCAGAAAGAGATGGACGTGCTCGAACAGATCATCGCCACAGTCCCCTGCTACACGATGCGCTTCGACCGCAGCGGCGACATCGTCGCGGAGCTGCAAGCGCTCATCGCCGCCAATCGGCCATGAGCGAGTACGTCGTCCGCGCCACCGGCCTGCCGGCCTCGTTCGCGCCACGACTCGCCACGCTCGACGTGGAACTCACGGAGCGCTGCGACAACAACTGCCTCCACTGCTGCATCAACCTGCCGGCCAACGATCCCGACGCACAGCGGCGAGAGCTCACAACAACGGAGTGGAAGGAGATGTTCAAGCAGGCGGCCGACTTGGGCTGCCTGCAGGTTCGCATCACCGGCGGCGAACCCCTGTTGCGCCCCGACTTCGAGGATCTGTACATATGCGCCCGGCAGCTCGGGATGAAGGTCCTCCTGTTCACCAACGGCCGCGTGCTCGGCACGACTCGCGGTGCGCACATCGTCGACACGCTCGTCCACCTACCACCGCGCGTCCCGATCGAGATCACCGTGTACGGGATGCACGCCGCGTCGTACGAGGCAGTCTCCCGAGTCCCGGGGTCCCACACGCAGTTCCGCCGGGGTGTCGATCGCCTGCTGTCCGGCAACGTGCCGTTCGTCGTGAAGAGCGCGCTGTTGCCGCCGAATCGCAGCGAGATGGATGAATTCGAGTCCTGGGCCACCGCGCTGCCATGGCAGAACAACGCCCCCGGCTACGCGATGTTCTTCGACCTACGCCACCGTCGCGACGACCCGGAGCGAAACCGGCTGATCGCGTCACTGAGAATTGCGCCCGAGGATGGCGTCGCGGTTCTCATGCGTCACGAGAGACAGTACCGCGAAGCGATGCACGAGTTCGGCGTGCGCTTCTTGGGCCCGCCCGGCGACTTGTTGTTTGCCTGCGGGGCCGGGCACGCCCTCACGGTCGACGCGTACGGGTGCGCGCAGCCGTGCCTCGGCTTGCGCTCACCCGAGCTCACGATCGATCTCAAGAGCCACTCGCTGGACGAAGCGCTGCGCGCCTACGAGTCGCTCCGCGGCATGCGCGCCAGTAACCCCGAGTATCTACGTCGCTGCGCACGCTGCTTTCTCAAGAGCCTGTGCGAGCAATGCCCCGCGCGCGCGTGGACAGAGCACGGCACACTCGACACCCCAGTGGACTACCTGTGTGCCGTCGCGCACGCAAAGGCGCGCGCCCTCGGCTGGCTCGCACCCGATGAGGTCGGCTATACATGCGGCACTTGGCGCAGTAAGGTAGTTGACGAACCAGCGCGGGCAAGCGAGGGTCAGGCAAGCGGGTGTCCTACGAGTCCGACCGAGACACCACCGTGCCGCGAGCAGTGAGAGGATCGCTTCATGCCGGCAAGACGGCGGTGGATCAAGCCGCAGCTCATCGTACTCACGCGCGGCAAGCCGGAAGAGGCAGTGCTCGCCGCGTGCAAGTCGCCCGTCCACGAGGCCCCCGGACCCAATAGACACGTCTGCTCCGGCGCGCCCCCCGTCTGTTCGCAAACCCAGACGTCGTGAGGCGCAACCTGGACGAACGTCCGCTTGCGCGCTCGCAGCCAAGCGATGATACTCATTCGGGACTACGACAGTCTCTAATCGACGTCAGGATTCATCACAGCCCGTGGAGCAGCAGCCATGAAGACGACCTGGGAACGACCAGCTCTGATCATCTTGTCACGTAGTCAGCCGGAAGAGGCAGTGCTCACGGTCTGCAAGGAGCCGCCGAGCACCGGTCTGGGACCTGGGGGCATCGCCTGCAAAGGTCAGTCGGGCCAAGCACCCTGCAATACGCAGCAAAGCTCCTGACGCGACGCGCCTGCGCCCATACGCAAACGAGTGCGTCGGCCAGCGAAGGGGCTTCCGTAGAGATCCGGCGACGAGAGATCCAAGACCACCCATTGTGGACTCGCCTCGCGGCGAAGCGAGCACCGCTCTCGTTTCAACTCGAACTCACGGCGCGCTGCAATAACGACTGCCGCCACTGCTACATCAATCTCCCCGCTGGAGATCTGGCCGCACGCGCTCGTGAGCTCACGGCCGAGGAGATCTTCCGCATCGCCGACCAGGCGGTCGAGATGGGCGCTGTGTGGTGTCTTCTCACCGGCGGCGAACCCTTGCTGCGCGCCGACTTCGCCGAGATCTACCTGGGGCTCAAGCAGCGTGGTCTACTGCTGAGTCTGTTCACGAATGCCTGCCTCCTGGCCCCGGAGCACGTCGCGCTCCTGCGTCGCCACCCACCGCGAGACGTCGAAGTGAGCGTGTACGGAGCCAGCCGCGAAGCCTACGAGCGCGTCACCCGTCGGCGAGGGTCGTTCGCCGCCTTCACGCGTGGCCTCAACCTTCTGCTCGATGGCGGAGTCGACGTCCGCCTCAAAGCTGTAGCGATGCGCTCGAACATCGACGAGTTCCCGGCCATCGCAGCCTTCTGCCGAGATAGAACGAAGGACTACTACCGTTTCGACCCGTTGCTCCACCTGCGCTACGACCGTGACCCGGAACGCAACGCCGAGATCCGCGCGGAGCGACTCACACCCGCTGAGATCGTGGCTGTCGAGCGCGCCGACGGCGAACGCTTCGGCGCGCTCACGAGTGTCGGCGTAGAGGGAGCACGTACGGCGAACGACGGTTCTCCTCGCGAGAACGATCACCTCTTCCACTGCGGCGCGGGCACGTCGAGCTTCACGGTCGGCGCCGACGGAATGCTCCGCCTCTGCGGCGCTCTCGTACATCCCGGCACGACGTACAATCTCCGTGCCGGCTCTCTGCGCGAAGCTTGGCAAGAGTTCGTGCCGCGGGTGCGCGACCTGCGCGGCACGAACCAGCTCTTCCTCCAGAGGTGCCGGCAGTGCGACATCATCGATCTCTGCCAATGGTGCCCGGCGCACGCCGACCTCGAAAGCGGTGCGATGGACGAATGGGCAGACTATTTCTGCGCCGTCGCACACGCTCGTGCCGCCGCGCTCGCCGTGCCGTTGGCGTGAGCGCCGCAGCCGCCCGCCGCCTGACCCCCGAGCTCGAGGCGCTCCTCGTCTGCGCCCAGTGGGTCATCGACCCCGCGCAGACGCCACGCTTTCGTTCCGCCCTCGGTCGCTGCGCATCGCCGCAGCTTCTCTGCCGCACCGCAATCGCGCACGGCATGACAGGACACCTCCGCGCCGCGCTCCGAACAGCGCCCGAGCTGCAGGACACGCCCTTGGCAACAACGGTCGCAAAGGTCGCCGCATCGGCCGCCCGTCGCGGTTTGCGCCAGTCTGCGGTCTTGCTCCGCCTGATCGACAAGTTAGCCGGAAGCGGCATCGAGGCCATGCCGATCAAAGGGCCGGCCTGGGCAGAAGCGCTCTACGGGGATGTCGCGCTGCGCAACTGGTCCGATCTCGACATCCTGGTCCGCTACGCGGATGTTCCCCGAGCACGCGCAATCCTGCTGGACGAAGGCTTTCACGACGCCAGCTCGTTCAACGAACGCTTCCTCGCCCGCGAGCACCGCGGCCAAGGGGAACTGCACTTCGCATCGGCGAAACCGGTACACCTCGATCTGCACTGGGAAGTCGGCGTCGCGTATCGCGGTCGAGGGCTGCCGGCACAACATTTCCTCGCCCGCTCCGTACCTCGCATCCTTCTGCAGCGCCCGATCTTGGGACCGTCCGCCGCCGACCTGGCGCTTCTCACCTGCATCAACGGCAGTCGTGATCGCTGGAACAAGATCGAGTCCCTCCTAGCGCTCGGCGTGCAGATTCGCGACCTGCCCCACGACGCGTGGAGCGACATCCTCGCCGGCGCTCGCGAGGTCGGCTGCGCACGACGCGTCGTGATCGGCGTCACGCACGTCTCTCGCGCACTCGGCCTCGACCTGCCGCCGGCGATTGCAGCCGCGATCGCCGGCGACCCCGTTGGGAGGCTCCTCGTGTGCGCGCTCTCCCCCGACACACTCGACACGCAGAGTGACGACAACGGCAGGCGCGAGATAGCCGACCTGCTGTGGAAGTTCGCGACCGAGGACTCGCTGTGGCGCACGCTGGAGAATTTGGGCGTGCGCCTGCTCCACCCCGGCCTCGGTGAATGGCAGGTCGTGGAGCTGCGGCCATCGCTCCACTGGCTCTACTTCGCGCTGCGACCGCTGCGCCTGACCGTCAAGTGGAGTCGGCGCCTGCTCATCGGCTAGCCGCAGCGCGCCGGCTCATCCCGCAGAACCCGCCGGCCCATGCTTGACGAACGTGCCGGCGTCGAGTTCGCGCCACGCGCTGTCGAGCTCATCGCGGGTGTTCATGACGATGGGACCGCGCCACGCGATCGGCTCCCGTAGCGGGCGACCACCCACCAGAAGGAAGCGCGCACCACCCTGGCCGGCGGCGACGCGGACGAGGTCACCCTCGCCCGTGAGCACCACACTGCCGGGGTCGGCGACGATCGGTTCTCGCTGCTCGCCGAACCTCGCCGCGCCAGAGAACAGGTAGGCAAACACCGTGTGACCGAAGGCCGTGGGATGCTCCCACACAACTCCCGGATCGAGTGTGACATCGAGGTACTCGGGATCGATCACGATGTCTCGCACCGGCCCCGTGGTACCCCCGACCCGCCCGGCGATCACTCGCACGTGGACGCCGTCGACCGCATGTGTCGGAATCTGCGCCGCGGCGATGCCGCAGTACCGCGGATCGATCATCTTGTCGGCGGCGGGCAGATTTGCCCAGAGTTGAAACCCGCCCATTCGCCCGTTGCTCTCTCCGCGCGGCATCTCCTGATGGATGATTCCGCTGCCGGCCGTCATCCATTGCACATCGCCGGCTCCGATGGTGCCCTGATTGCCCATGGAATCGCCGTGATCGACCTCGCCCTCGAGAACATACGTGATCGTCTCGATGCCGCGGTGCGGGTGCCATGGAAACCCTGCGCGGTAGAGGGAGGGGTCGTCGCCGCGAAAGTCGTCGAGCAGCAAGAACGGGTCGAACTCGCGCTCTAGGCCGAAACCAAAGGCGCGCCGCAGATGGACGCCGGCGCCCTCAACCGTCGGCCGACCGGGAGCGACAAACGTGACTTCGCGGATGGCAGGCATCGCGACCTCCTTGTCGTTGCGTCGCAGGCATCAGCCGAAGCGCACGCAGCGCATCGACATCGCCGCCATCTCGATTGCCGCGTAGGGAAACGAGACGGCGTCGTCCCGCGTACTCATGGCCGCCGCGTAGAGAAGCGGCAGATAGTGGTCGGTGGTAGGCACCGAGAGTCGCGCGGCGCGGCCCGCGGCCATGTAGTCCACGAGCCGCTCACGATCTCTCCTCTCCACGGCTTCGGCGACCCAAGCGTCGAACTCCTCCGCCCATGGCTCGGGGACGGCGTTCGGCGCCCAACTCACACCGGCGAAGCTGTGCACAATGTTGCCGCTGCCGACGACCAGCACGCCCCGATCGCGCAACGGCGCGAGACGGCGCCCGATGTCCCAATGCGCAGCGGGCGAGGCGACCATGTCGAGCGACAGCTCGAAGACGGGCACGTCGGCCGCCGACCACAGATGACGCAGAATCGCCCATGCGGCGTGATCGAGACCCCACTCGTCGTCGGCCTCGATCTCCGGCACCATCTCGCGTACGAGAGCCGCGCTGCCCGGCGCTCCCGGTGCCGGGTACTGAATGTCGTAGAGCTCCCGGGGGAACCCGCCGAAGTCGTGGATCGTGCGCGGCATTGCCGCCGTCAGAACATGAGTACTCCCGCGCGTGAGCCAGTGCGCCGAGATCACGAGCACCGCGTCGGGGCGTGGCAGCGCCGCCGCCAACTTGCGCAGAGCGCGCGTGAAGCTGTTGTCGGCCAGAGCGTTCATGGGATTGCCGTGAGCCAAGAAGAGCACCGGCAAACGTGGCGTGGACCTCGTCGCAGGCATATGCGTTCTCCATCTCAATTCCGTGCGCACGTATGTACCCGGGCTCCGCCGCACGGCAACACACCCGACAACCTACGGCGGCCGAGGCGCACAGCCCGCCCGTCTCCGCGCCCCAACCGCCGCCCTCCGTCACCATGCGGTGACGCGTACGGCCGCGGCATGCCGCGTGGCACAACTCACATCGTCGCGAGACTGATGATGTTGCCCTCGGTGTCTTTGAACCACGCCGCCTTCATTCCCTCGAAGGTAGCCACGCCGTGGTCGGTCTTGAGTCCGATCTCGGGAAGGTCGTACTCCTCGAAGACCACACCCCTGTCGCGCAGTGCGCCGACGACATCCTCGAACACCTCGGGCGTAATCCCAAACCCGAGCGTCGTGTTCTCAGGCGCCGGCATACCAGGTCGCTCGTAGATCATGATGGTGCTTCCCTTGCCGGCGGAGAACACCGCCTCGCGTGCGGGACCGGCCTGGTCCTCACGCTTGAGGCCAAGGGTCGTGGAGTAGAAGTCAGCGGCCCTTTCCAGGTTGTCTGCCCGCAGAACGGCCGCAACCGGGAAGTCGCCCAAGGTGGCCATGATGTCCGCCTCCTCTCAGGCGCGCCGTACAGACGCGCGCATTGCTACATGATGTGTGTTCCCACCTGTAAACAGCACCGAGCGATCTCGCAACGCTGCCCGCCGTCCCGACCGCTGTTCAAGGCGCTCACA